>JAYEHT010000053.1:0-20672 GCA_034659655.1 Candidatus Aerophobota bacterium
TGCCTTCTATGAGACAGAAGAAGGGAATACCTTTGAGGAAGGCTGGAAAAATAAGCTTATTTGGGGAGACAACAAATTAGTTATCTCATCACTACTTGAGAACTTTGCTGGTAAGATAAACCTTATTTATATTGACCCTCCATTTGCTACCGGTGCAGAATTTAAGTTTAGAGTTCAAGTTGGCGATGAAAATGAACAAATTACCAAAGAGCACTCCATCCTTGAAGAGAAGGCTTATCGGGATACTTGGGGAAGCGGCTGGGACTCATACCTCAGGATGATGTATGAAAGGCTCTGTTTGATGAAAGAATTATTAGCGGATAATGGAAGCATTTATGTTCATCTTGATTGGCATGTAGGCCATTATGTAAAGGCAATGATGGATGAGATTTTTGGGATGGAGAATTTTAGGAATGAGATTGTGTGGTGTTATAAGACTGGCGGAGTATCACAAGGGGACTTTGCCGTAAAACATGATGTTGTCTTGAAATACTCCAAAACCGATAGAGTGGTTCATAACCACGTGCCTCAAAAAAGCTACAATCGGACACTACCAGAGCCACATACAAGGTCGGGAAAAGAGTTGGGAGTTGAACGAGATGGGATGGGTAAATATCGAATGGTCATTAGAAGAGATTGGTGGGATGATATTGGAACACTTTTTAGAAATGATATTGAAAGAGTGGATTTTTTGACACAGAAACCTGAAGCTTTACTAAAGGTAATAATTCTTGCCTCCTCCAATCCTGGTGACCTTGTCGCCGACTTTTTCTGTGGCTCAGGTACAACCTTAGCGGTAGCTGAGAAGCTTGGCAGACGCTGGATAGGCTGTGATTTATCAAGATATGCAATTCATATCACCAGAAAAAGATTGCTGGAGATTGAGAATTCCAAGGATTTGTCAAACGAAAAAGCCAAAAAATATGATAAAAAGGCGCAGCCTTTTGAGATTCTTAACCTGGGAAAATACGAAAGGCAAATCTGGCAAGGGGTTACTTTTAATAATAAGGACAAGAAAACTTTGCTTTATGAGTACCTTGCTTTCATCCTGAAGCTTTATGGAGCAGAACCCATCTCAGGTTTTACCTATATTCATGGTAGAAAAGGCAAGGCTCTTGTTCATATTGGTGCGGTGGATACCCCTGTTACTATTCAGGAAATTATCTCTGCAATGAGAGAATGCAAAACTACGGGTCAAAAAGAACTTCATATACTGGGTTGGGAGTGGGAGATGGGTTTAAACGATGCTATCCAGGATATAGCAAAAAATGAGAAAATAAAGCTTTACTTGAGGATCATTCCCAACGATGTTATGGATAGTCAAGCAGTTGAAAAGGGCGATGTTTGCTTTTTTGAGCTTGCTTACTTTAAAGCTGCCATAAATGGGATAGAGCCTCAAAATGATAAACCTATTGTGATTGACAATAGAGTTGTTAAAGTGGAGCTGAAAAACTTCGTTATTCCCCATACTGACTTGATTCCTGATGATGTTGAGGAGAAAATTACCAAATGGACTGACTGGATAGATTACTGGGCGATAGATTTTAACTTCCAAAACGATGCTTTCAACATTCAGTGGACATCTTATCGAATCAAAAAGAACCGCAAATTAGTGCTTCAATCTATCCCTTATACTTATAAGAAAGCAGGAAAATATAAAATCTTTGTTAAAATAATTGATATTTTTGGCATAGATACCTCACAGATTTTTGAGGCGGAGGTAAGATAAAATGAAAACACCAAAATCTATAGTCCGGTATGATAAGACCTTACCTTACATTGAAGATAGAGAACCTTATCTTAGACCGGACCGCCATCTTATTAAAGAAGCCGAAAACTCTTATAAAGTTGCTCCTGGTCGTCGTCCCAGTAGGATGCTCCTGGCAAATAAACTGCGTCTGGAGGTAAATAACTGGCGAGATGCGGATTATCCTGGCGTCACCGATATAACAAGAGAGCTCTTAAGTTATTGGTTTGAAAATGACCATAGGATAGGTGATAGTGATTTTCATTTCTGGTTCTGTCAAAGAGAAGCTATAGAAACCCTTATCTACCTTTTTGAGGTTAAAAAGTTTAATGATTTAGAACCAGTAATAAAAAGGTACACTGAAAATCTTCGTAGAGACCTTTTTAAAAATGCCGTAGAGATAGTAGAAGATATGGAAGGAAAGAGAAAAATAATCAGATACTTTCCAGAGCTTGAGCAGGAAGGACAACAGGACTTACCGGAGAAAAATCTTTTACGCTATGCTTTTAAAATGGCGACAGGCTCAGGAAAGACTATGGTAATGGCTTTAGTAATTGTCTGGTCTTACTTTAATAGAAAAAGAGGAAAAGATTCGAGGTTTGCAGATAACTTTTTAATCGTTGCTCCCAATGTAATCGTTTTTGAAAGATTAGCCAAAGATTTTGCCAACAAGGAGATTTTCAATAAATGTCCCTTGATTCCAAGAGGTTGGCAATGGGACCTTAAGGTTACCTTAAGAGGCGATTCTGCTCCTTTAAATCCAGGTGGCAATCTCGTCGTTGATAATATCCATCAAATTTATGAATCCAAAGAGGAGGATAAATGGACTCCGCAAAATGTTGTAGAGACAATACTCGGAAGAAAACCCCAGAAAGACTTAGCCAAAAGACCCATTTCGCTCCTTACTCAAATAAAAGGGCTTGATAACCTGATAGTTTTAAATGATGAGGCTCATCATGTTCACGATGAAAGTCTTCAGTGGCATAAGACTCTAACATCAATCCATCACTCACTGCGTGACGGTTTAACCTTATGGCTTGATTTCTCCGCTACTCCTAAAGACCAAAACGGTACTTACTTTCCCTGGATAATTGTTGACTATCCACTTGCTCAGGCAGTAGAAGATAGAATAGTTAAAGCACCTTTAATTGTTCATCGGGTAGATACAAAAGACCCTGAAGATATAAATAAGGATAATGTAACCCAAAAATATGGCGATTGGATTATGGCAGCATTAGAGAGATGGAAAGAACATTTTAGAGTTTATAAAGATGTAGGTAAAAAACCTGTCCTTTTCATTATGACGGAAAAGAACCGATATGCAGATAGGATTGCTGAAGAAATTAGAAAATTAAGAAGAGAACTTAACTTGAAGAATTCAGAGAAGGAAGTTTTAGTTATTCATATAGAGACAAGAGGAGACAGAAAAGGAGAAGTCAGAAAAGCTGATTTAAATAAGTTGAGAGAAGAGGTAAGAAACATAGATGAACCTATAAGTAAAGTCAAAATTATAGTAAGCGTTTTAATGCTTAGAGAAGGCTGGGATGTGCAAAATGTTACCGTTGCCCTGGGGTTGAGGCCTTTTAGCTCAAAGGCCCGAATACTTCCCGAACAAGCAGTGGGAAGAGGCCTTAGATTAATACAAGATGTTAGCCCCGACCACACTCAAACACTGGAAGTTATGGGAACGCAGGCCTTTGAAGAGTTTGTAAGAAAACTTGAGAAAGAAGGGGTAGGAATAAATACGGTGAGTACCCCTCCTCCTTTAGGGGTGACCATTGCTTCTGAGAAGTCAAGACTGAGATATGATATAGAAATTCCTGGGGCCGAGTTAAGATATACACGAAACTATAAAAATATCTTTAATCTTGACCCTTTAAAAGTTCCTTCTCTTTTTGATTCTCAGAAATTAGATGAAGAGAGAAAAATTCTTTTAAGGATGGAATTTCCTGTAACTGAAACAGAAGTCCATAGAACAGCCATAAACCCAGTTTTTCTTGAAACAGGTGGGGAGTTATTTTCATATATTACCAACGAAGTAATGAAGAGGGCAAATCTTACTTGTGACTTTTCGGAGATATATCCTTTTGTAGAAAAGTATATCTCTCAAAAGTGCTTTGAAGTTAAGGTAAGTATTGAGGACGAGAAAGTCCGTCGGAATTTAAGGGATATAGCAAACCGTGAGGCAATCATAGACCTTCTCGCCAAGAAGTTGGGAAAAGTAACTGTTGAGCAAAAAGAGACTGTGCTTGTTTCTTCTCCTTCAAGACTTTCCAGAATACCTTCTTTCATCTGGCGTAGAAAGCATTTAAGACTGAATAAGACTATTTTCAATTTTGTTGCTGCATTTAATAATTTTGAAGTAGATTTTACTGTGTTTCTTGATAGGTGCGAGGATATTACAAGATTTGCTGCCCTTGCTGGTAAATTTAAGGTAGATTACTTGAGTAGTCGAGGTGCCGTAAGATTTTACTGGCCTGACTTTGTTGCTGTTCAAGAAACTAACGGTAAAGTAATAAACTGGATAATAGAAACTAAAGGAAGAGAATATGAGGATACAGATAGAAAAGATGCCACTATTAAGAAGTGGTGCGAAGATGTCTCGAAGCAGACAAAAACCCCCTGGCATTACCTCAAAGTCCCCCAGAGTATATTTGATAAGGAAAAGCATAAAATTAGGAAATTTAGTGAATTGGTGGGAGTAGTTAAAGGCTCAAATCATCTTCAAATGTTTTTCAATGAAGGATAAAAAATAACCCTATGATAAAAAGCGAAAGATATGAATAACGAAGATATAAAGACACTCATTAAAATATTAAAATTAAAAGGGTGAAAGGATATAGCTAGTCTTTTTGAAGGCACTGTTGGTGAAATACAAGAATCTACGCAATACGGAAGTTACTTATTTTCGGTCTTGTCTACCTTTATAATTTTTGCACCTTTAGAGAAATACTACAAATTAAAAGAATTGAGCAAAGAAGAGCAAAAATTAATTTTAGATTCGATTTTGGAGATATATCCGCCAGAAGCGTATTCTCCAGAAATTACTTCTGCTGAATTTAGAATCTTGCAAGAATCAAACGATAAGGGGGAAATAGAGGTAACTCATGTTGCGAAAGTAATAAAAGTTTTCCTAAGTTATTCTGCAATTGACAAAAGATTAGTTAGCAAAATAAAAAGGTGGTTAGAAGATTATGGGCTTGAAGTATTTTTAGCTCATGAAGATATCACTCCTTCTGCGGAGTGGCAAAAAACTATCCTTCAAAATCTAGAAAGTTGTAATGTTTTTATTCCCATTTTCACTAAAAATTTTAAGGATTCTGATTGGACAGATCAAGAAATAGGTATAGCGTTAGCAAAAAAGAAATTTATTATTCCTCTCTCTATAGATATTATTCCATACGGGTTCCTTAATAAATTACAATCTCTAAAACTGGGTTCTAAATCCATATATCTTTCATGCGAAGAGATTATTAAAATTTTAAAAGATAATTCAAAATTTGAAAGACCGTTGCTAAATTCGGTAATAAAAACATTTTTAAACAGTGAAAATTTTGAAGAAGCAAAAAATAAATCACGGATTCTCTTGAAATTTGATGATGCATTTACGGCTGAGCAAGTCAATGAAATTATTAGAGGTAGCACCCAAAACAACCAAATTTATGGTTCATTTGGAGCGCAGCATGCTTTAAGAGAACTAATCCAAAAACATAATAAAGGTGTAGACAAAAATTTAACACGAAAGTTATATGAAAAATTCGATCACAGATTTTAATTAATTAATGAAAACCGGGTAAGTCTTATGAAATAATTTTATCGGCGATCGAAAAATTAAAAAGATGTATTGTCCTGATGTGCATACTAACTTTTATGAATTTTCCATATTAGCTAAACATAAGAAGAAAATCTATGAGGAGATTGACTAAAAGTTTACTTAAGAAAAGTCAGGGGGCGTTCTTACTATCCTTAGAAGTTTTCAATAAGCCAACAATTGAATATAGGACAGAGCCGTTTAGTATTTTGTTTACAAATGCGTGGGAACTTTTATTGAAAGCATATCTTTTCCAAGCGAGTGCAGGACGGAAGCTCAGCATTTTTCGTAGAAAGAAAAGAAATCAAAAAAGAGAATCACTCTCGGTTGATGAATGCCTCAAGAAAGTTTTTCCAAATGACAAGAATCCTGTAAGAAAAAATATTGAGTATATTTCTGAAATTCGGAACGAGGCTGCTCATCTTATTATAATAGAACTGGACCCATATTTTTCCCGGGTATTTCAGAGTGGAGTATTTAATTATTTTGAGTATATAGAAAAATGGTTTGGTATTACTTTATCAGAAAAGCTCAAACCAGGATTTATCAGTTTGGTTTCAGATGAAAAAGCTTTGAAAGACGTATCTGTTCTTAAGAAAAAATTTAACAGAGAAGATCGGCAATCAATTAGTTCGTGGATAGAGAGATTTAAAGAACTTGAAAAAATAGGGATTAAAGCAACAGTTCCAATAACTTATTCTGTCACTTTAGTAGGAAACCCTAAAAAGGCTGATATAGTTTTATCTAAAGGGGTAAAAGGTCAGAGGCAATTATCTTAGAGAGATACCGAGATATCGAACAAAAATGTCCCTATCGGAGAAAAGACGCGATGGCTCTGATTTTAAAGAGACTTAAAACAGAGATCAAGTTTACAGTATATGATTTTGATGCTTATTGTTTTGCTCATGGGATAAAAAAATCAAACAAAAACGAATATTATTGGAAACCAAAATACTATCCTGGGCAATATTCACAAAGATTAATTAATGAAATTGCAGCTTCTTTTAATTCTAATCCAAGATTAAGAGAAAAGTTGAGGAAACAGTATGCTGAACATCTTAAGCATAGGAGGGCAAAAAGCGGAGGATGATTAAACTTTACGTCAGGATTAGAAGGTAAAGAGGATTATAGGTAGGGAAGAATGGATAGCGAAAACACTGAGGAAACTTTCTTTAAAGGCAAACGGCCATGGTCAAAAATTAAGGATGCTTTGTTGAAAGACTATTTACCACCTTATCTTAAAAAAATAGCTAAATTAAAACGGCAAATAATCTTAATAGATGCTTTTGCTGGACCAGGTATCTTTGAAAATGAACAGGGAGAAGATAGAATAGGATCTCCTTTGATTATATGTAGAGCTGCAGAGAAATACATTCCAGGTAAGTATCTCGCAATATTTGTAAATTCAAATGAAGATCATCACAAGAAATTAAAGAAAACAGTACATCAATTCGCTCCCCAAGAAGCAGTTATTCCTTTATTAGGTACAGTGCAGGAACTTCTTTCAGAAGTAAGCAAAGTTTTGACTAACCAGACACTTTTCATTTACTTAGACCCCTTTGGACTTAAAGGCTGTGAGTTTGAACTTATTAAACCTTTTTTAGAAAGAGGTATTTCTTATAGTACCGAAATCTTGATTAATATGAGTATGCCTACTTTGCATCGTTTAGCAACGAGTAAAGCGAAGATGATGGGGAAAGGAACAGGGAAGATAAAAGCATTAAATGAGCGACTTACAAAAGTTTTAGGTAGTGATTATTGGAAAAAGATTATGTGGGACTTTTCTTTATCTGTGTCTGCTGAAAACAAAGAGACCAAAGTAATAGAGAAATATAGAGAGCTGTTAAAACAATACTTGCCTTATACAGGCTCTTGTCCTGTCAGAGAGAAAATGGGAAAACGAGTAAAATACTTTATTACCTTCTGTTCTCGTCATCCGCATGCTATGCTTCTTATGAACGATGCTATGTGTCAGGCTTATTTTGGGCAAATGCATGAAATGGAAGTTGAAGGCACTCTTTTTGCAAATATGGATTGGAAGCAAATGAGAAGCATGTCCCGCCTTAAAGAAATTATTATGGAAGAAGTGAAGAAAAAACCAGGAAGAACAAGAATAGATGTGTGGAAGTCAATCATCCAAATTCAATTTATGCAGTTTCACTCTTCTGAATATAAAAAAGCTGTGAAATCACTTGTGGAGTTAGGAAATTTAAGATATGAAAACCCTAAAAAGACCGGTCGGCTTAACGACGATTGTCTACTTTTTCCAAGAGATGGGAACTCTGCTTACTCTCACTCCAAAAATCTATTTATTAAAGAACCTACATTTATTTTTCCAAAGGCAAAAAAGGCAAGTCACAGAAAAGTGAAAGTTCGTTTTGACAAGTACAAAGTGTTAGATAGCACTATAAAAATTCTCGTAAAGCAGGTTGCCGATGGCTCTATTATCAAGCGATTTGATAAGACTCCTTACCCGGTAAAGCCTACAGATGTGGTTTGCCCTCATTTTCTTGAGTTAAAATGGGCCTATGGGTGCCCATTTGACTGTAGTTGGTGCTATTTAAAAGGCACATTTCGCTTTCGAGCTAAAGGAATAGAACCTGCTTATAAGTCTCTTGAGAAAGTAAAATTGCATGTAGAGACTTTTCTTCAAGAAGTAAAAATTCCTGAAATTCTTAATACTGGAGAGATCGCTGATTCGTTGATGGGTGAAAATGGAGACTGTCCTTTTTCCAAGTTCATCATCTCTCTTTTTGAGAAGCAAAACAGGCATAAGGTTCTTTTTGTGACAAAATCAACAAATGTTAAAAATCTTCTGGAAATAGCCTCACCCAGACAGGTTATAGTAAGTTTTAGTCTTAATGCTAAGTCTGTAGCTGAAAGGTGGGAAAAGAGAGCACCTTCTGTTGGAAGAAGGATAGAAGCAGGGAAAAAACTTTCTGAGGCGGGCTATGAGGTAAGAATTAGGATAGATCCGATGGTTCCAGTTGAAAATTGGGAAAAGTGCTACATTGAACTTATCGATGAGATATTCTCAAAATTTATTCCCAAAAGGATTACTTTTGGTTCCTTGAGAGGACTTCAGAGTACAATCAACGGCACAAAGGATACCAGTTGGGTTAAGTATTTAAAAGAGAGCTCAAATTGGGGGAAGAAAATTGATTTCACCACAAGATATAAGATGTACACCATCATAATTGAATATTTAGGAAGTAGATATAACTATCATAATATTGCTCTATGCAAAGAAACAAAGGCTATGTGGGAGAAATTAGGAATGGACTGGAGTCGAATTAGGTGCAATTGCGTGTGGTAGAGGAAAGTAAAATAATGGGAGACAAGGGGGTCAGGTCTCAACATTTGACAGGGCTATTCTTAATTTCTGAATGTGTCCGGTATCAATTGTAGGCAAGCACAACATTTCTTTGACTCTACGGATAAATTGCTGTATTATACTAATAGATAGTAATAATTTACAAGAAAAACGTAAGACAATTTTCGTATTTATTTCAAATTTATACTAATAGATAGTATAAAAATACATAAAAGAGGTAAATGATGACTCTTCCCAAGTTATATCAAGCGTTCTATAAAGAAAAAGTATTCAATTTTTCTGAGGTTATGGACAAGTTCAAAGAGGACAAATATAGCAAAGGATACCTACGAAAAAGGTTAAGTGACTTACTTAAGGCAGGATATCTGGGTTCGGTAGGGGCAAGAGGACTTTACTATATAATACCTCAAGAGAGTAGCAAAGAGAAGTATGTACCCGACAAGTTTCTTATCGGAGTAAAACTCTCTCCAGGCGGGGTAATAAGTCATCATTCTGCTTTAGAATTACATGGTGCCAGTTACTCTTCCTTCAAGGTAGTCTATATACTCACCCAAAAGCACTTTCGGCCATTTAGATTCCAGGGTATGGAATATCAGGCGATAAAAGGAGATACCAGTTTTGGTATAGAAACAATATTAAGGGAAGATTTGAAGATCCCGGTGACGGACCGAGAACGAACTCTCATAGATGGAATGAATGGACTCAAATATGTTGGTGGTTTGGAGGAATACTTTAAGAGTGTCGAGCTCTTTCCTTCCATCAACTTTGAGCAGATAATAGAGTATCTTGCAAGACTTAATAAAAAGATCCTGTATGCCAGGATCGGGTTTCTCCTTTCCTATTTTGAAAAGAGGTGGAGTTTTCCCCAGAATTATAGAAAAGAAATAAAAGCTCATCTGGGAGCAAGAATAAATTATCTCGGTGATGAGAGAAAAGAGGCGAGACTAAATAAAGAATGGAAGTTAATGATCCCGGCGCGACTGGAAAGCCTACTCGAGGAGTATTAAGTGGACAAAGGCATCCAAGGCTCTAAAGAATACTTTGAAAGATTTTCTAAAAAGACCAATTTTCACCAGGATACACTAGAAAAAGCCTATCGGCTTGAGAATTTATTAAAAGAGATAAATCGCCATCCTGAAGTGAAGGAGGGGCTTGTCTTAAAAGGAGGTACAGCAGTAAACTTTCTCTATTTCAGGTATCCCCGATTATCCATAGACCTTGATTTTAACTTTATCGCTGGTCTTGAGAAGGAGAAAAAGGACAAAGAAAGACCTAGAATAGATAAAGCGCTACGTGCCATATTTAAATTCAAAAGGTACGAATGTGAAAGTGAAACTGAATATGGTTCAGAAAAATACTTCTTAAGGTATATTAATTCCTCTGGAAACATTGACCGTATCAAAGTCGAAATAAATTTCCTTCAACGCCTGTCCTTGTTAGGAGCAGAAAAGAGAAGATTTGTGAGCCCCTTTGAGGAATTAGATCTAGTGGTAAATACTTTAAAGGGCCCCGAACTTTTTGCAGGTAAAATGCTGGCTCTAATGGATCGTCTTGCTCCCCGGGATCTTTATGATATTTACACACTTCAACAAGAAAGAGTTAAACTCAATAAGACCCTTTTAAGAAAAATATTTATCTTCTTTGGTTGTCTCAGCAGAAGGGACTTCCTTCAATATCATCCTAATGATATTGAAGGGATCACAGAGCAGGACATAAAAAGAAAGCTTCTTCCCTTACTCAGGAAAGATGAACGATTGAAGGCTGACGATATGATTCGAGTTATCAGACCGTTCTTAAAGAAGATATTTGATTTTACTTCAGGAGAGTTAGAATATATCAATAGATTTTTTAAGGCAGACTTTGAACCAAGGATTCTCTTTGGTGATCTATTAGACAGTACAAATTTAGAAAAACATCCCATGGTTATCTGGAAACAAAGGCACCTCAAAGACTGGCTGGCAGGATAAAAGAAAAGATGGTTCGCTTTTTAGTATTTGCGTGGATTTGTAAACAAATGGGCTCAGGTCTCGACATTTGACAGAGTGCTTTTGAATTTTCTAAATTTTACAGGAGGTATTGGAGATGTGTTAGCAGAAAGCAGAGGCGGTAGGGAAGATAGACAATTAAAAGAAGCTTATAGGAGGGTGTATAATGCAGGGACTTTTTGGCGAGGGCCTAAGTTTTTTCAAGATGCGCTCTCCAGTAAAGAAATTAAATTGAAGCCAAAAAGGAATAATATTGCTGGTCTTCAACTTGCAGATATTTTAGCATACCCCATTAAACAGAATATTTTACTGGAAAGTAAAAAAATCCCAGATCCAGGAGATGTATTTGGAAAGAGGATTTGCAAGGTAATAAAAACAAAATATAATAAACAATTATATTCGGGACAGATCGAGGGATATGGGAAGATATTCATATAAATAAAAAAGAAGAGGTCTTCAAATGAAGACCTCTTCCCGCTAACCCTTACGGGTTATCCACCTCCAATTTATTGGATTAATTATACTATAATATAATTAAATGATTTGTCAAGGGGGATTGGGACGTATAAAGAAAATAAAGAAATCGGGTCTCAACATTTGACAAAGTTATTAATTTTTAGATTTCACTGAAGGAGAAGGACTCGAAACCTCTGAGGTTGGTATCATCAGGAAAAAACCGGGGGACGGGTCAAAATTTAATGGCAGAGATGGGGCAATTTTGAGTGGCAATCAACAAGGACTACCCAAATTCATATAACGCGATGGAAAAAACTTCGGTCCGTCGAGGTAATAAAAACATAGTGAGGAGTGTTAAAAATGAAGGATAAATCACCATCTATTCAAGAGTGGAGAGGCTTGTATGAGGCAGCAATGAAATTTAAGGAAATAGGATGTTGGAACTGGATGTGGGATTCTGATATATTCGGAGTTCAAAATCCAATCAATGAGGAGATTGGCTATTGCTGCGTAATGGGGAGAGCGGGAGAACATTTTGCTTTAGCAGTCTATTTAGGCACTGAGGGGTTAGAGGGATATTTAAAAATTCAATTAGAAGAAATTGATCCATATTCTATTGATATGCTCCATGTTCAAAAATGCCTGATGGCTTCATTTGAAGATAGAAAATATTTACAGAAGGAGGACTTCCAGGTAATAAAGACACTTGAGTTAAAATTCAGGGGACATAATTCATGGCCGTTATTCAGGAGTTATCGACCCGGCTATCATCCCTGGTATTTAACCAGTGAAGAGGCAAAATATCTAACCATAGCTTTGCACCAGACAATCGATATTTCCCTGCGCTTCAAAAATAATCCGAAGATGCTTACTCCTCCTGTAAAGAGCCGATATTTAGTTCGAGTGCCTGAGAAAGAAAAAGACGGTTCAAAGTGGAGCGATGAATGGTTAAAGCCTCATCCCTTAGAAAAAATGGAGATTATCCCAAAACCCATTGATGTAGATCGTCTGGAAAAAATTAAGAGAATGTTCTCCCAACGTCAAGGAGTTTGGGAAATTGACTTCTCTTATTTTCCCCAGCCGGTGAAAGAAAAGGGAGAAAGACCTTATTATCCTTATGTGATTTTCTGCGTAGAGCATTATTCTTATTTTATATTGGACTCTCATTTGGTAAAACCTACAGAATTTGTGTCTGAGTTCGCAGAGCAATTTTTGAAACTCGTAGAAGATATTAAATCTCTACCTCAAGAGATATTAGTCAAAAGAAGAGGGGTTTTCAAATTACTCCAGCCTATTACTTCAAGGTTGGGAATTAAACTGACAAATGTCAAAAGATTGATGGCATTAGAGGAAGCTCAAACCAGCATGTTTAAGTTTCTCACGGAGCGAAAAACATAATGTGATATGTTGTTATGACAAACCATTATTCCTTGGATTTCACTGAAAGAGAAGCGCTTGAAAACTCTGAAGCCAGATAAAGTGAGTTAAAAAACAAAGGGGGTCAGGTCTCAATAAAAAAGAGTAAAACCCGAGTAAATCATTAACTAAACAGGCAATGGCAATGACTAAAAGAAGAATAAATACCGGTAAACTGCAGGTAACATTTGTTCCAGAGACAAAAGGCAGGCCGGGGAAGATGTTTTTCTGGCTGCCTCCCCGATATGAAGAATTTTCAGTAGAAGAAGCTCTTGCAGAGCTTTTAAATTCAACTCCTACCTTTTCCTTTCAGGATACAAAAATCTCTCTTGTTTTACCGGCGAGCTGGGTTCTTAAAAGAAAGCCAAAGTCTAAAGCTCCCAGAGTTTTTAATGTAGAGGGGAAGACTCTTTCTGTTGTAGATTCGATAACCGCTCTTGCTACTATTGAAAGCGCTGAATCTTCTCATAAAAGGCTAAACTCCTCTCTTAAAATATGGTCTCTTGCAGCTAAATTTGCTCTGGAGCTCATAGTTAGAGGCCAGATGGTGCCATATCTTCTGCCGCAGTCAGAAGGCTCTTTTAAGGCGAAGTGGAAGATGTCATTATGGATGGATAAGGACAGGGAAAGGTTTTTAAAACTGACAAAAGCTATGCCTTTATCTTCCCACGCTGGAGCCTGCAGAGAAAAAGATAAAAAAACCCCTCCTGCTATATATACATCAAAGCTCATTCTGCAAAAATTTCTCGATGAGGCTGCCGATAGTCTGGTTCGCTATAGCTATAAAGCTTTTGAGGAAAAAAGAGGTCAGAGATTTATCTCCGAACCTTTCGGTGATACCTGGTATACCCGGCTTATAAAATCATTGACCGGCTCAAATTCTCACTTTCATATAAAAGGATTTAATGAAAGATACATTCCCCAGCTATTGAATAGATGGTTAAAACCGGCAGCAACTTCTAGCCAATGGGAGGACTACAGAATATGCTTTCGACTGGAGATGCCTTTCGGTCCCTTAAAAGATGGCGAGAAGTGGCAGATAAGATACTTGCTTCAGGCAGCCGATGATGTCAGTCTTCTTGTTCCCTCTGAGAAAGTATGGAAATCTTCTAAAAAAGAGTTAAGATTTCTAAACCGCACTTTTAAGGAGCCTCAGGAAAAACTTTTAATGGGATTGGCTGAAGCCTCTAACATCTTTCCACCTTTAACTGAGAGTTTAAAAACAGCAAGACCGTCCTCTATAAAAATAGATGTCAATAAGGCCTGGAATTTTATCAAGGAGGCTGTCCCTATCCTGCAGGAGTCAGGTTTTGTTGTCCTGCTTCCCCAGGAGCTTACCCGGGCAGGACAGAGAAGAATCAAGGCAAGAATGAGAGTAGGCTCAGGGAAATCACAGGATACAGGTGAGTCGGGGACTGGCAGATTCGGCCTTCCTTCTCTAATAGACTATCAGTGGGAAGTAGCACTCGGGAATGAGACTTTAAGTATCTCCGAGTTCAAACAGATAGCTCGCCTCAAGCAGCCTCTTGTCTACTGGCGAGACCATTGGGTTATGATAGACCCAAAAGAAGTGACTCAAATTAAGGAGTTATTTGATAAGGCTACCTCAGGGAAATTAACCCTTCAGGAGGCTCTATCTGCCTCCCTTCTGGGTAGAAGAGAACATTCTGAGCTTCAGACTCCGGTAGAGGTAAATGCTACAGGGAATATGAAAGCCCTTGTAGATGCCCTTAAGAGCAACAAAACTCTAAAGCCCATTAAAACCCCCTCAACCTTCAGGGGGAAACTGAGACCTTATCAGAAAAGAGGGCTTGTATGGCTCAGCGGTATGGGTAATTTAGGTTTTGGTGCCTGTCTTGCCGATGATATGGGCCTGGGAAAAACTATTGAGGTAATAGCCTGGCTGCTTCACAGAAAAAAGCTTTTAGCTAACAACTCGCATCCAGTTCTTGTTATATGTCCTACATCGGTATTGGGTAACTGGCAGAGGGAAATAGAGCGATTTGCTCCGAACCTTCCTGTTATACGTCATCATGGTTTAAACCGAGCCTCCTCAAAAGATTCCCTGGAGAAGAGTTTTTCTCCCCATACCGTTGTTTTGACCACCTATTCTCTGGCAAGGCGTGATAAGGAGCTTCTCTCACAAATTGAGTGGGGAGGAGTTATTTTAGATGAGGCTCAAAACATAAAGAATCCCTTCTCCCAGCAGGCCAGGGCAACCCGTCAATTCAAAGCCAGGAATAGAATTGCTCTCACGGGAACACCTGTAGAGAACAGGCTCTCTGAGCTCTGGTCTATTTTTGAGTTTCTTAATCCCCGCTTTCTTGGACCTTTAAAAAAATTCAAGCATAAATTTGCCTTTCCCATAGAAAGGTATAAAGACCCAGAAGCAACAGAGAAGCTTAAAAAGCTCACCGGACCCTTTTTACTAAGAAGGTTAAAGACTGACAAATCCATCATCACCGATCTTCCTGAGAAGAATGAGATGAAGGTTTTCTGCACTTTAACCCAGGAGCAGGCTACTTTATACCAGGCTCTTCTCAATGAGACTATGGAGAAAATAGAAAAAAGTGAAGGGATGAAAAGACGGGGTCTTATTCTCTCTCTCATAACCTCTCTTAAGCAAATATGCAATCATCCCTCTCTTTATCTAAGAGAGAATGCATCTTTATCTTCTCGTTCAGGGAAATTGGAACGACTTATTGAGATGGGCGAAGAGGTAATTGAGGAGAAAAGTTATGCCCTAATATTTACCCAATTTCGAGAGATGGGATACCTTTTAGCCCGCTATTTAGAAAAAAAATTCACAGTAGAGGTTCCCTTTCTCCACGGTGGTGTTCCAACCAAGAAAAGAGATGAAATGGTTCACTCCTTTCAGGAAGATGAGGATGCTTCTCCTCTTTTTCTGATTTCTCTTAAGGCAGGAGGTACAGGGCTCAATTTAACCCGGGCAAGCTTTGTATTTCACTTTGACAGGTGGTGGAATCCGGCGGTTGAAAATCAGGCTACCGACCGTGCCTTTCGTATAGGACAGAAAAAGAATGTGCAGGTATATAAAATGATTTGCCTGGGGACAATGGAAGAGAAGATAGACAAAATGCTGGAAGAGAAAAAAGAGCTGGCGGACAGAATAATAAGTGCTGGGGAGAGGTGGGTTACAGAAATGTCCAATGATAAGCTCCGTGAAATTTTGACCCTGAGCAGTGAGAGTGCAATTGATTCGGAGGAGGAATAATGGCAAAAAGGAGAGCATTTGGAAAAACCTGGTGGGCTAAGAAGTGGATAGAGGCATTGGAAATTTTAGGGAGGGATTATTCAAACAGGCTGCCGCGTGGCCGCACCTATGCTCGCAGAGGAGCGGTGAAGGATCTGGTAGTTACTCCCGGGGAAGTGATAGCTAAAGTGCAAGGGACAAGGCTAACTCCTTATAAGGTTAAGATAAAAATCAAGGCTTTAACCGATAAACAGTGGCAGAAAGTAATTAAGGTATTAGCCGGGCAAGCTATCTTTGCTGCCAAACTTCTTACCGGAGAGATGCCATCAAATATAGATGAGGCATTCAACAGGTGCGGTCTTTCCCTTTTTCCTGCTAAGGCATCTGAACTTAAAACAAGCTGTTCCTGTCCTGACTGGGCTAACCCTTGTAAGCATATTGCTGCTACACATTACATCTTAGCGGAGGCATTTGACCGCGATCCCTTCCTGCTCTTTGAGTTAAGGGGATGGACAAAAGAGAAAGTTCTGGAGGAACTGAGGGAAGCAAGAAGTCTACAAGATTCTGGAGAAAAAGAGACTTTGGAGAAAGTGCTCATCGATGATCTGGATGAGAAAGAATTCACTGCTCTGAGGGATTCCCTTGAGGATTTACATTTTCATATTGCTGAGCCCAAAGAAAAATTTGCCATTTTAAAAAAGCTGGGACCCCTATCAGATGAGGCCGAGTCTCGCTTAATTGTTTCTTTCCTTGAGCAAATCTACAGAGATGCAAGTCAAATAGCTTATGAGATTGCACTCGCTTTTCCAATTAAAAAGGGAAGAAAGTGAGAAAATTGAAGGATAATACGCTATGAATGAAAAAGCTAAGAAAATAGGGTTATTTATTGGAATAACTTTCTTTCTTAGTTGGGTTATGGCAATTCTCTTCTTTGCATTAGGGGGCAGATGGAATACACCCAGCGCGATGATAATGGCAACCTCTTATATGTTTTTCCCTATGATTTCTGCGATTCTCGTCCAAAAGTATCTTTATAAAGAGCCATTAAAAAGGCCTTTGGGAATCTCTTTTAAGCTAAATCGATGGTTTTTGGTGGCCTGGTTTCTCCCTCCTATTGTTGCTTTTGCTACTATAGGGGTCAGTCTCCTTTTTCCCGGGGTTGAATACTCTCCGGAAATGGCAGGATTATTTGAAAGGTTCAGAGGAATTCTATCTCCTGAACAGCTGCAAAAGATGGAAAGTCAGAGGACCGCTCTTCCAGTTCATCCTATCTGGATTGCCCTGGCTCAAGGGCTGGGTGCTGGAATTACTATAAACGCAGTTGCAGGATTTGGAGAAGAGTTAGGCTGGAGAGGATTTCTCCAGAGGGAGTTTAAATATATGGGTTTTTGGAGAGCCTCAACTCTTATTGGCACTATCTGGGGTGTATGGCATATTCCAATCATTCTCCAGGGACATAATTATCCTCAACATCCTATACCCGGAGCATTTATGATGATAGTCTTCTGTCTTCTTTTAGCTCCTATTTTTAGTTACATCAGGCTTAAGGCAAAATCTGTCATTGCAGCCGCCATTATTCACGGTTCTCTTAACGCTACAGCAGGGCTTGCCATTATGGTAGTCAAAGGAGGGAATGATCTGCTTGTCGGAGTTACAGGAGTAGCGGGATTTATCATTCTTGCTATTATAAATCTGTTTATATTTATCTTTTACCGTTTCATTGCAAAGGAGTCCATAGAAGCGGTTTTTAGGGGAGAGTGAGATGCTCGGGTAAAATCAAAAATTACCGGAGATAGTACAAATGAGAGAAAAAAAGGCATTAAGAGTTAAACAGATTGGGGAGCATGAATGGGGATTTGTCTATCCTCCTGAGTATTATGAATTGATGGGCAAATTTGAGGGAGGTGTTGAGCTATGGGAAACAGGGAATATCAGAGCCGCTGCGAAAATTTATAAAGAGGTCATTGAGGAATTTCCGGGATTCATTGATGCTTATCATCATCTCGGTATACTGCATGAGGAATCAGGTAAGGATAAATTGGCCTTTAAAAATTGGTTAAAAGGCTACCAAGTGGGAAAGCGAGCTTTCCCTCGCAATTTTATCCCCGGGAAGGATTTACTGCGATGGGGGTTACTGGAAAACCGTCCATTTTTGAGGTGCACTCATGCTCTCGGGTTATGCTTTTTTGATGGCGGTAACCTGGCAAAGGGTATGGAGCTATTTGAGTTTATAATTTCAGCAAATCCTAACGACAACCAGGGGATAAGAGCTGTATTAGTTGAGGGATATTTAAAGATGGGGAATTATAAAGCTGTTTTAGATATATGTAATAGATATAAAGGCGACATTACAGTAGAACTCACCTATGGAGGGCCTTATGCCCTTTTTAAATTGGGCGATAAAGGAAAAGCCACTCTTCTATTAAGAGAAGCTATCCGGGTCAGTCCAAAGGTAGCTAAAGAACTTTTGAAGAAGAGACATACCCAGCCTAAAAACCTTCTTCCTGATAGATACACCGTTGGCGGAGATGATGAGGCTTATTATTACTGGCAGAGGAATGAAATTTTATGGGAGGACCCCGAAATAAAGGAGTGGCTTAAACGTTTGGCTTCAGACCCTGATATCTGATTTAAGATAAGAGGATTTTAATAAAAGGGAGAGTTAAATGTCTACTCAGTATGAATTACAGAAATTTGGAGAGGAGTTTGAGAGGTATGTGCGGCCAAAATATTTTCCCCTGGCAGTGAAATTGCTGAAAAATGAGGGATAGAGATGAAAATACTTCATACAGCAGATATCCATTTGAGGGAATATGAGGATGAGAGGTGGAAGGCTCTTAAGAGGTTAATTGAAATCGGAAAGAAAGAAAAGGTGGAGATTTTTGTGATAAGCGGAGACCTTTTTAATGAAGATATTGATGCTGAAAATTTAAGAGGTAAGATACGAGAGATATTTTCAAATAATGGGTTTAAGATCGTTTTAATCCCTGGAAATCATGATAGTGATTCCTACAGAAGTGGGATGTATTTTGGTGAAGATACAATTATTTTAACTGATGTAAAAGATTGTTTTGAATATAAAGATGTAAGAATATGTGGGCTTCCCTTTGAACCCATAGAAGGAGAGGAGATTCTTGGTAGACTCCACTTCCTTGCAAATAAATTTACTCTTGATAAAAAAAATATCCTCCTCTACCATGGAGAATTGGACGATGCATTCTTTTCCAGAAAAGATTTTGGTGACGAAGGTGAAGAAAGATATATGCCTGTTAAGCTCTCTTACTTTAAAGATTTACATATTGATTATATTCTTGGAGGACATTTTCACTCAAAGTTTGATGTAAGAAGGATAAAAAATGGGGGATATTTTGTTTATCCGGGTTCACCTATTTCTATAACTAAAAGGGAAACAGGCCAGAGAAAAGTTAATATCTTTGAGGTAGGAAGACCTCCTGGAGAGTATCCCCTGGATATGCCTTACTTTGAAGAAGTGAGCTTGAAGTTTGACCCCTTTGAAGATAAAAACCCCTTAAAAACTGTGGAGAAATGCGTTGAAAGCTTTAAGCCTCAGGCAAGAATCATTCTCACAATCAAAGGATATATTAACGGTAAAGAGATTAAAATTAGCGAGTCTGAACTTATAAAACAGATTAAAAAAATTACCTTACACAGATGTGCCGAATCTCCTAAATTTGAATTTAAGGATATTCAAGCAGTATTAGAGGATGATCTGTTTAAAAAATTCCTCAACAAACTTGAACAAACCGGTCACAGTGAAGAAAAGAAGAGGCAGATATGTGATACAGCAATTAAAGCAATGATAGAGGCAAAGTTATGAAAATAAAGGGGTTCTCAATAGTCCGATACGGTCCTCTGCCGAAGATAGAGCAAATTTTTCTAAGCAATTTCAATCTATTTTTCGGTAAAAATGAAGAGGGAAAGACCCTTACCATAGATGCTCTTATTAAAATGCTCTTGAGAGGAAATATCAGAGATTTTCTACCCGATATAAATCGGGTAGAAGAAAACCCGGAAGGCTATGTGATTATAGAAGACGAGAAAGATAAGGAGATTAAACTGCCAGAAAAAGGAGGGGATTTAACAAAACTCCTCTCTTTAACTCCATCAGAATGTCGCAACATCTTCATAATAAGGAACAGTGACCTCTCTATTGTTCGTGAGGGCGAATTTTATACTAATATAACAGACCGCCTTACAGGTTTAAAAACAAAACAGATTCTTTCTATAAAAAAGGGACTGAAGGAGTTAGGGAAATTAACAAGAGCGGATAGCAGCGCATCCCTTTCTAATAACAAAGAATTCGGAAAGATAAAAAAACAGCTTCAAGATACCAGCAAGTTAATTGAGGAGATAAACAGTTTGCAAGTTGAGATTAAAGAAGAAGATTTTGATAGGCTTGAAGAGGAATCCGCAAAACTCAGAGAAGAAAAAGATGAGATTAAGCAGAAAACAGAAGAATTTGAAAAAGCGGGAAGAAGAGAAAGATACGAAAAGGGAAAGAAAGCTCTGGAAACTCTTAAGCAAACTTTAAAAAAGAGCAAGGATCTGGAAGTTTATAATGAAGATGATAAACAGTTATGGAGAGATAGTGAAAGAGATGTTAAAACTAACAGGGAAGAAAAAGAAAAGCTCTTAACAGAACTCAATGAAAAGAGAACAGAATTTCAAAAAATAAGTGAGGAGTTAGG
>JAYEHT010000054.1:0-4123 GCA_034659655.1 Candidatus Aerophobota bacterium
CTTGTTGATCCAGAAGCGAGGGAAATCTCGATAATTCCTTTCTATTATGGCTAATTTTGCGCTTAACTATCTGCTTCTTATCTTCAAAGAAAGATATCCTGGTAGAAGTAGACCCGGGATTTATAACCAGTATTCTGTAATCCATCGTTTCAGATTATTTATCTCTCCTTTGCTTATTTGATTATAAAATTATTCACCAAATAGTCCCGAGATGTCCATCTCGGAAATATTTAACCCACCGGTAAATTGGGCTACTTTTTGCTTGATTAGCTCTCGCACTTTATTTATTCCATCGTTTACAGCTGAAACCATCAGGTCCTCAAGCATTTCCGCATCCTTTCCTTCTAATAGTCTCTTTTCTATACGAACATCAATGAGCTCGAATTTCCCGTTAATAGTTACCTCCACCATCCCTCCACCACTGGAACCGATAACTTTCTCTTTGGCCATCTCTCCCTGTACTTTTTTCATCTCTCCTTGCATCTTTTGAAATTGCTTTAATAATTTAAACATATTAGGAATCATAAAAGAATTACCTCCCGGTATTGTGGACTATCTCTGCTTCAAAAATGTCCATTGCCTTAGCTAATATCTTCTTAAATTTTTCTTCTTCACTATCTTTACGGAAAGAGATTTTTTCCTCATCCTCTTTTTTACCCTTTAAAGGAGGGGATTTAGAAGTAAGTCTTTTTTCTAAGTCCAATATTTTTTGGTATATTGCGGAGAGTTCAGGTTCTTTTAAATTTAGATTATCTATTCCCGCAGAGAAGGAGAAAAGCTGAATCATTAAAAGTTCCAGATGAATCTGTGACTCAAAGGAAGAGGTAATCTTTTGCTTAAACTCGGAGAGAAGATCTATGAAATAGATGAGTTGATTTAGATCAAAATAAGAGGCTTGCTTTTCTAATCTTCCTCTTTCATCTAAATTTAAGAGAAGGGGAGAGTCTTCGTTTCCCCCTACTTTAATTATAATTAAATCTCTGAACCATTTTCGCCATCCTGAAATAAACCATTCTGCGCTTTTTCCCTCCTTAAGTAGTTGGTTGAGCAGCTTTATGTTGGATAAAGTAGCTTTGTGGGCTAAATTTTCTGTAAGCTGAAATAAATACTTTTTTTCTACCATTCCCAGAATATCAGCAATATCTTCTTCTGTTATCTTTTTTTCAGCATAAGAGGTAGTCTGATCCAATATCTTTTCAGCGTCTCTCATACTGTTTTCTGCTGCTTCAGCAATTAGGCGAAGAGCTTCCTCTCTGATATCAATCTTCTCTTTTTCTACTATCTGTTTTAATCGGAGGAGAATGTCGGATGCGGAAATTCCTCTAAACTCAAAATGCTGACATCGCGAGGTAATAGTTTGAGGAAGCTTATGAGGATTAGTAGTAGCAAATATAAATACTACATAAGAGGGTGGTTCTTCCAGAGTTTTAAGAAGAGCATTAAATGCAGGATTGGTAAGCATATGCACCTCATCTATAATATACACCTTAAATTTTGCCTTAACAGGGGAAAATCTCACCTTTTCTCGTAGTTCTCTTACTTCATCAATCCCTCTATTTGAAGCCCCGTCTATTTCTAAGACATCCAAACAATCGCCTCTAATTATCTGCCTGCATATACTGCATTGGTTGCAAGGTGAAGGTGTGGGACCTTTTTCACAATTTAAAGCTTTGGCTAAAATACGGGCGGTGCTGGTTTTTCCTACCCCTCTTTGCCCGGAAAATAGATAAGCATGACTTATTCGTCCCAGGGAGACAGCATTTTTTAGGATACGTATTATGTGAGCTTGTCCCACTATCTCTTCGAAAAGCTGTGGACGCCATTTTTTTGTTAAGACTTGATAGGACATACTAAAACCCTCTTAAATTCAGAACTTAATCCTTTAATCCTCTAATCCTGTTTTTATCTGGTGGAGATGGGGGGATTCCTTCGGGGAGCAACACTCCTGTCGCTTTCGCTCAGGGTGCTCACCATCTCGCACCCGTTACAACCCACGCGCTCTTTATTCATCGCGCAGTAACTATCCACAGGATGCGCTCGACTCGGCTTCGAATCCCCCTTGTTTCTTACATAGGCTCTACCTCTCTAATCCTTTAATCCTCTAATCCTGTTTTTATCTGGTGGAGATGAGGGGATTCGAACCCCCGGCCTTTTGCATGCGAGGCAAATGCTCTACCCACTGAGCTACATCCCCTCTTTTTTACTATAACATCTTATCAAACTTACTGAAAAAATCAAGAGTCACCTTTTCTCCATGAAGAACTCATCGGGTTAAACATCCCCACCCCAGGGTTAATTATCCTTTCCCCAGGAATATATTTTGGTTGAAGGATATTAATGAGTTAATAAATAGATTCAGTATTAAGATACCAATTTTAACAATCAACTTAAAGGAAACTACCAAATCCAGCTGAGTAGAAGAATGAAAAAGCAGTAGCCTTACCCGAAGAGAAAGTAATTCGTCTCTCTATCTCTTATTTAAAGAAGGTAGAATTTTAAAACAGATTGGGCTGGCTTTATGATTATTTATCGGGCGTGGTAGCCTTCTCTGGTATGGACTTTTAAGATTGCTTTTATAGAGACATTTCGCCAGCTTCCATCAGCTACCGGATTAGGGGAGGTAAAGGTAATCTTGTATTGACTTTTTAGTTCAGCAGATATCTCTTCATAGATTTTCTCCAATTCTTTGGTAGTGGAAACTATTATTATAATCTAAAAATTAATTTTTCATGCTACTCCAATACGGTCTTAGATTTTCTTTTACTTTTTTTACTAAATCTTTTGTTTCAGTTAGCATTTGGCCATTCTTAACCTTTAATGCTGGTTCTTCAAGTTCGATTTCAATACCACTCAAACTTGTTATTAAAGACAGCCAGACTTTTGATAAGATATCCGGGTTATAACCAGAGCAAATTAAATCAACAGATTTATTGTCGCAAAGCTTAGATATTTCTCTAACTTTTTCGCCTATCATTTTAAAACCGTCTAAATTTAATCCGAGCTCAGTTATTTCATCGCCAGGATGTGGATCAGAACCACCATATCTTATGACAATTTCTGGCTTGTATTCTTCTGCCAAAGGAACAATTATTTCATCAAAAATCACCTCATACGATTTATCACCTGTTCGGGCAGCTAAGGGTAAATTTACAGTAAAACCTTTGCCTTTGCCGTTTCCAATTTCATCAACAAAACCAGTCCCTGGATAAATTCCTTTTTGATGCAAATCGATAAATAAAACGCGTGGATCAGAATAAAAAGCCTCACATGTTCCATTTCCTGCATGAGCATCGGTGTCAAGAATCAAAATTCTTTCCAGATTATATTTTTTTATTGCATACTTAGCAGCTATAACAACATCATTGTACACACAAAAACCTTCTCCATAATTAGATTTGGCATGATGTAAGCCGCCACCAATATTTACAGCTTTTTCACTTCTTTCTTCCTGGACAAAATCGAGAGCAAGAATCGAATTTTTAACTATTGTCCTTGCTGCTTTTTCTATATCTTTGGGAAATTCTCCCGTTATTGGATTCACATTATCTTGAGAGATGAATCTGTACAAATTAGGTATTGTTATGCCAGAAGAGGCAGCTTTCATAGCTTGAATATAATCTCTTGTGTGCCAAAGTTCTATCTCTTCATCACTGGCAGATTCATTATTTTTTACTAATTCAAAATTTTTATTTCTGCCAAGTTTTTCTTCATATAATTTCAAGAAAGAGTCAAATCTATTGCTTCTGAATGGGTGTCCTGGTCCAAAATCATAATTTTTTAGCTCATCGCTATATATTATTGTTGTTTTCATTTTGATTCTTTCGTATCTTAACTGCTGCACTCCTCCGAGACAATTTCATACCTAAAATATAGACCAAATGAGGCTTTTTGTCAAATCGAAACTCCCTTTGGCAACAGACCCATTATAGGACATAATCCTTTTCTTGAAGTATAGGAATTTATATGTCTACCGAAGAACATTCCTCGAAGGAACCTTATAGGAGCTACCTTAACGAATCTCTGAACTGGGTAGATGCGTAGATGAGGAAAAGAGTAGATACTAACCACTCTAACTTTCAAACAAAGTTCATATTCTATCTGTGCAGCCGAGTTAATAGATACC
>JAYEHT010000055.1:0-4108 GCA_034659655.1 Candidatus Aerophobota bacterium
TGAAGGGCTAAAGGGTTTGGTAATGTACTCATTAGCACCTACTTCTCTACCTTTCTTTTTGTCTGCTTCTTCTCCTTTAGCTGTAAGCATAATGATGGGTATCTGTTTGGGCTGAAGTTCTCTTCTCAGTTGCCTGCAGACTTCAAAACCATCCATCCCCGGCATTACTATATCTAAGAGGAGGAGATCTGGCTTTTCTAATCTTGCCTTTCTCAGGGTTTCTTTACCCCCGGAGGCATTAATAATTTCGTAATCTTTATCTTCCAGGGTAACCTGTACCAGTTCCACTGTTTTGGGGCAATCATCAGCTATAAGAACTTTCTTCATGCTATTTTCCTCTGTGGAATTTAGAACGAACTTAATTCCTTATGTGAAAGCATTATCTACCTGATTATATTTTAAGTTAAGCAATTCTTGTGCCAACCGCAACCGCCTAAAAAATAGACCACTTAAAGCGTCTTTAGATGATTTATCTATGAGAACTTATAGATTTTTCTCTACAAAGAGCTATCTCTCAGCAGTGCTCTTCAGCTACATATTTGTGTATTTTTTTAGTGTTTTCGTTTGACTTAACTATATCTTTTACTTGAATATAAAAAGAGTTTATCTACCGGGACATTTTTGTGCTCATCATGTACAAAACTGTCATTTTCCTGCTTCTAATAAAAGCTTTTGCCCTTGTTTTAATTCTGTTTATATTTTATTATTCGATACTTTTGGTGTGAAACTCAAGCGGAAGGCTTCTTCATCTCTTATTGATTTTTTTTGATTTTTCGGGATGGAGTCTTTTTTATTTCGTACTTTTCCATTTTATACTTCAGGATGCGGCGGGATATACCTAAGAGTTTGGCAGTTCTGATTTGAATCCAGCCGGTCTCCTCTAAGGCATTGATAATAAGCTCTTTTTCCAATAGGGCTACCCTCTCTTTCAGGGAGAGCCTGCCAGGGGAAGGGATAGCAAGGCGAGATAAATCTGAGGTTTTCTGGATCTCTGAAGGTAGGTCCTGGGGTAGGATAAGACCACCCTTTCCCATAACTACCCCTCTTTCAATTACGTTCTCTAACTCTCTTGCATTACCCGGCCAGCCATACCTTATCAGAAAATCCATAGTTTCTGGAGGAACATATTTTACCCTGCCTGCCAATTCTGACCCGCATCGGCGAAGAAAATGTTCTACCAGAAGAGGAATATCCTCTTTTCTTTCCTTTAGAGGAGGAAGGTTGATAATCACCACATTTAAGCGATAGTAAAGGTCTTCTCTAAAAACTCCTTCTCTTACTGCTTTTTCCAGATTCCGGTGGGTGGCTGTTATAATCCTTACATTTATCTTGATAGGTTTGGTCCCTCCTACTCTCTCTATTCTTTTTTCCTGTAGAACTCTTAAAAGCTTTGCCTGAGTAGCCAGGTTTAAGTTGCCAATCTCATCTAAAAACAGGGTGCCTCTGGAGGCTAACTCAAATTTACCCAGTTTTTGAGTAATGGCTCCGGTAAAAGCTCCCTTCTCATGGCCAAAGAACTCACTCTCTAAAAGGTCCTCGGGCAAGCTTGCGCAATCCACCGCTACGAATGGTCCATTCTTTAAAATACCATTAAAATGAATAGCCCTGGCCACCAGCTCTTTACCGGTTCCGGTTTCTCCCCGGATAAGGACGGTAGCCTTATTATTTACTACCTTACCAATTCTTTTATAGACCTCAAACATCCGGGAGGTTTTGCCCACAATGTTTTCAAGCTTATACTTTTCCTCAGGGTTTTCTCGATAAGCTACCTTCCCGGCTAATGCCTTTGCCTCCAGAGCTCTTTTAATGAGGTCCTTTAACTTCTCCATATCAATGGGCTTGGTTATGTAGTCATAAGCACCCAGTTTCATAGCCTCAACAACGGTATTCATTGCCCCATAAGCAGTCATTATAATGACACTGGTGGCTTTATTAATTTCCTTTATTTGATGTAAAACTTTCATCCCGTCCATATCAGGCATTCTTATGTCCACCAGCGCGAGGTGTGGTTTCTCCTTCTCGACCTGAGTAACCGCCTCTTTCCCATTGTTTGCCGTTAAGATTCTATATCCTTCACCTTCCAGGCTTACAGAAAGCAGCTCCAGTATATGGGGTTCATCATCAACCAAGAGAATCTTTTTCATGATTCCTCTTCATTTTGGCTAATTTTTTGCTTTAATACCCTTCGGTTCTACCAAATACTCAAGTCAATATTTCTTCGATCTTGCTCAAAAGGGCTGAAGGACTAAAGGGTTTGGTAATGTAGTCATTAGCACCTACTCTTCTACCTTTCTTTTTGTCTACCTCTTGTCCTTTAGCAGTAAGCATAATGATGGGTATCTTTTTAGTTTGAGGGTCTTTTCTCAGTTGCCTGCAAACCTCAAAACCATCCATCTTTGACATCATTATATCCAACAGAATAACGTCCGGCTTCTCCTCCCTTGCTTTTTTCAGGGTTTGTTTACCGTCAGAGGCATCAATAATTTTGTAATCTTCATCTTCCAGAGCAACTCGCACCAGTTCCACTACTTTGGAGAGGTCATCAGCTATGAGAACTTTCTTCATGCTATTTTCCTTCCGGATTTCCTGTTGGCAGACTTTATGGGGAGGGTAAAGCTAAAGGTGCTCCCCTTACCTACCTCACTTTCTGCCCAAATCTTTCCTCCATGAGATTCAACGATGTATTTAGCAATGGATAGACCCAATCCCGTTCCTCCCGTTCTCTGTGTAAAAGCATTATCTACCCGGTAAAACCTCTTAAAGATATGAGGTACATCTTTTTCAGGAATACCTATCCCGTTGTCGGCAATACTCACCTTCACCTTTTCATCGACTTCCTCTACGGAAACTGTTATTTTTCCTCCCTGAGGAGAGAATTTAACAGCATTACTCACTAGATTCTCTATAACCTGGTCTATCTTATGCTTATCTGCCTCTATACTTGGTAGATTGCTGGGTATATTTACTTGAAAATTATGTTTATCTGTCCGAGATTTAAAAAGATCAACATTTTTCAGGATGACTTTTCTTAGCTCAAAAGGCGCCTTTTTAATCTCAAATCCTCGTTTGGATTCTATTCGGGAGACATCAAGAAGCTCACTGATAAGATTGGCTAAACCTGTTGCCTCTTCATTGATTATCTTTAGGAATCTATTTTGCCGCTCCTTACCCAGCTTCCTTTTAAGAAGAATTTCACTGAATCCGAGAACGCTGGTTAAGGGAGTGCGAAGCTCATGAGCAGCCGTGGAAAGAAACTCCGATTTCATGCGGTCCAGCTTCCTCAATCGCCTGTTTTGTTCTCCTATTAGATTCTCATTTCTCCTGCGCGCGGTGATGTCTCTTGCAATACCGATAAGCCCTATCATTTTTCTCTCATCATCAAATTGGGGAACCTTTATAGTTTGAAACCAGTGTTTTTTTCCATCTGCTCCTGTCATCTGCTTTATAATTTCTGTTGGCTTACCTGTCTTGAACACAACACGGTCATCTTCAACATTTTTCTCAGCTTCCTTTTTGTTGAGCATTATCTCATAATCATTCTTTCCAATAACTTCTTTAGAAGATAATCCAAAAGCCTCCAAAGTTTTTTTGTTGGCGATAACATATCGGCTTTCCAGGTTTTTAAAAAAGATAGCATCATTTGCAGATTCTACCATAAATTGATATTGTTTAAGCCTCTCTTCTGCTTTCTTACGCTCGGTGATGTCTGCACCTAAAAGGAGAATACCCTGTTGTCTACAGACCTCACAAGCAATTGGGTTCAGTGTTATCCCCAAAAAACCCCTCCCTCCATCTGTTTGCGTAAACTCAATATCACCTAATCGGACTGTCTTTTTTTTCTACGAGATACTGAGATACCTTCAATGATATTCTTCCATTCCCAGTGAATACCACATTTACAAAATGGCCTTCCAACTACATCTTTCGCCGGGATACCAAAAGTTTTCTCCGCTACCTTGTTCCACTGGATAATCTTATCATTCTCATCTAAGCTGATGAGAATGGATGAGATTGAAGCAAGCAATTGCTCATTTTGAGCATTAACTTCTTGCAGCTCATCGTGAGCTCTTTGCAGCGATTCTTCTGCCTCTTTAGATGCGGTGATGTC
>JAYEHT010000056.1:0-4085 GCA_034659655.1 Candidatus Aerophobota bacterium
AAACATTAATCAATCTTTGGATCCAGGAAAAATTACAGAAACATTAAATATATAGATTAGAAATCTATTAAATCTGACCTTGAAACTATTTGTTGAGGGTTTTAAACTTTGTAATGTTTCAGAGCCGCAGGAGAAAAACCGGCTTTTTAAACGTTTATTTTTGTCCCCTTGTGGAATAAAATGGCCTGTCAATCTTCCGATGCTGTGGTAATTTAAAACAAGGAAGGTGAGTCATAAATAAGAGGTAGCGATTTACTGCTCAATAAAAGCTCGATATTGTTCTCGAGAAAGCAAGGGGCGATGTGTTCCTGGCCGATATTTGTCATCGCTATCAGCTCCAGCTTCTCACCTCTCACGTTCTTTCCTCTCAGCCAATATGGTTTTTGGTTTGTTTGGTTTGTACCCCAGAGAAAAAGAATAATCACCGGTATCCAGGCATTTCCAGACGCTTTATCTCCTCTCTTTCACCCCTCCTACTCCTCTCCTTTCCCCTTAGGATTTTTTCTGAAATTTTATTTTATCTTTATCTGGTTTAAATTTTTTCAAATATTCGTCTCTCTTATATAACTCAAATGCAGTTTTTATCTTTTTTTCAAAAGATTCCTTTGCGAATATCTTACGACATTCTTCTTTTGATTTGAAAATTTTCTTCCTGTATTTTTCAACTTCTTTTTGATTTTTTGCAACTATATTATTCATAATACTTCTTCATAAAATCATTAAACTTCTTATCTAAATTATGTTTTTCTAAAATATCCGATAAGAAAGTCTTGTCTATGTTTGCCTGGTCTAAAAGTTTTATCAATTTATCTCTATCTTTTGGCCTATAAACCTTCAAAAATATTGCTATCAAATATTCAGGTCTCAAAATTTTAACATCTATATTTCTATATTTAACTAAAATTGCATTCTCAACCGCATCTTTCTCCAATTCAGTAGATGCAGGAATAAACTGAATTGGTGTACCCCCTATCATAATGTATTCTTTATATGTTTTATATCCTTTCTTCAATAAGAAATCATAGAATGGTGTCAATAATATTACCTTTTCTTTTTCAGGATGAATAAAAAATATATCTATATCTTTGGTAGAGAAAGGCTCAGTATAATAGATTGTTGCAACCGCCCCTCCAATTGCGTAATCTTTAAGGATTCCTTTTTGATGCATCTCATTTATTACTTTGAATATTTTTTCCATTTGCTTATCTTTTCCTGCCTTCTCAATCCTCTCACTCCCCGCAAGGCTCAGAGCCTACATAGCATAGAGAAACAATAACCTAAAGATTTCAAACCGGGAAAGATTTAAATATATCTAATTTTATTCAGAGGTCAACTGTGCGCGTGAAGATATTATCCCTTTTATCTTCAGTTATTAGGCAAGCAGTTAGAGAGAACAGATGTTGAACCAATTAATAAAGAGGTAATAGAAAGAGTTTTTAGGGAGACGCTCACAGAAGAGGGCGATATAATCTTCAATGAAGAATTTTATAGATTGAGCGAGAAGGAACGGGCAACTTTTCTGTTTTTCTCCTATCAGCTATGAGCTAATTTTCAGCGACGGAGGGGAAAACCCCGAGATTTTTGAAGGTAAGTCCGTGTCAAATCATTTAAAACCCCCTAACCGAAAAGAGCAGCGATAACCATTTCTGTAAATAGGAGTGTAGATAAAATGCGGGTTTTAGAGTAGAGGGGAGTGGTCAATGTCTTATTTTTATATAGAAGACGACAAGTCCGTATTCGTTGTGAGTTAAGTTGCCTCTCTCGTTTTATTCCAAATGTAAGCTATTTGATAAACTTACTTTGGTGGTGTAAAGGTTACCGTAAATGCTGTTCCAGCAGTTTTATCAAGCTCGATAGTTCCCTCAAGCTGTTCTACTAAGGTAGTTACTAACTGGAGTCCTAAAGATTCTGTAGCGCGAAAGTCCACATCCTGGGGAAAGCCAACACCGTCATCATCAACTATCAAAGTAATCTTTCCCTCGGTATTCTGATGAAGCTCGATGCAGATTTTACCTTTCCTTCCCTGGGGAAAGGCGTGTTTTAGAGAGTTTGAAACAAGTTCATTGATAATTAAACCACAGGGAATTGCCTCATCAATGCTCAGTGAAACATCACCGATACTTGTCTTCAGTTTGACGACTTCTGGACCGAGCTCGTACGAATGGTACAAACCAGCTACCAGGCTTCGGGTGTATTCAGCAAAGTCAACCTTTGCCAGGTCTCTGGATTCAGACAGTTTTTCATGGATGAGCGCCATTGTCCCAATACGTCTCTGGCATTCCTCAAACCTCTTGAGTTCCTTACCATCCTTGATATATCCGGCCTCGAGGTTGAGCAGGCTGGAAATTATCTGCAAATTGTTTTTAACCCGATGGTGGATTTCCTTCAGAAGTATTTCCTTCTCTTTGAGCGATGCTTTGAGTTGTTCCTCTGCTTTCTTCTGCTCGGTGATGTCTCTTATTGAAACCAGCCCTGCTGGTCTTCCCCTATATTCAATCCTTGCCCCTCTAGCTTCCACCCATATCGTCCTTCCGTCTTTGGTAGTTGTCTGGAATTGGTTGACCTGGCGTAAATCATATTTAAACATATCCTCTCCAATAATTTTTGAGGTCCGATCCTTCTCCTCCGAAGGGATAAAATCAAATAGACCTGCTCCAATCCCATCCTCGACAGAATCAAATCCATATATTCTCGCAATAGTTTGATTTGCAAGCACCACTTTCATTGTTTCCGCATCAATAACAAATACTCCATCAAGGGTGTTTTCAAATAAGGTCCTGTAGTTGTGCTCACTTTCTTGTAGTGCCTCCTCTGCCCTTTTGCGTTCAGTAATATCAGTTAAGAAATCTAAAGTAGCAGGTCCTCCTTCCCAATCAATTAAAGATGTACTAGTCTCTACCCACCTTATATTTCCCCCCTTGCCAATGATTCTTGTAGAGTACGGAAAGAGAACCTTCTTATCTTTTAGCGTTTTGAGATGATCCTTTATTGCCATCTTTTGATCGTCAGGATGAACAAATTCTACAAAGGGTCTGGAGATTATCTCCTTTTTTGAATAACCTGAGATCTGGCAAGCTTTCGGGTTGACAAACTTAATCATCCCACCCTGGGCTACAATAATGGCCTCATTAGCATTCTCAATGAATGTCCAGTACTTTTTCTCTGATTCCCGCTTTTCTAAATCGGCAACTCTTGTGCGTAACTTTACCAGCTCCTCTATAAGCTCATCTTTTGTCTTACGCTCATCTTTCATTGTTTGCCTCCTAAAAATGAAAAAGCTCGTTCGAAAGAATGGGCTTTGCTTTAAAAAACTTCGGTAGGCCAGCTATCCTCTTATGAGGATCTGTACCTTTGCGACCTATTCTTTTGAATAATGTGCCTTTTCGGTTCTTAAAAAGAGTATACCAAAAACTCATTGAATATATTAGTTTTGTATACTATAATATTACTCCTTCTTTATACTATCTCAATTCGTGGATCCCAACGTAACTGGGGCAAGGTGATAACAAGCTACCAGCCCTCACATCCCTTGCAAAAATCTCTCAAACTCTATATAGTTGTGTATCAGAGAGATCTGTACCTTAAAATCTTGCCTTTAGTGCCTACCTTAAAGCAACCTAAACTTCCTGAAAACAGCAATTGGCAGAGACGATAGAGGGTTTGGAATTTTAGGATTTTGTTAATGTCGTACTTTATTCCCTATAAAGAAACCATAAGGAGATCCGCAAACAAGAATTAATCCCATCCATACAATTGCTGGTATCCAGCAATATAATGAATAATCTTTATTACTCAAAACTATAGAAAAATCCTTTTCTCCTTGATCCCCATAGGAAATTATACCTACAATTCACTACTGAGGACATTTCCCTGAAGGAGCCTTAGATGGTCTATTTTAACCCCCTTAGATATTCATCTATCTAATGGGGTTAACGAGGTTCCTGAACGAAGCACTCCCTCCTCAATGATCCTACAATATCCACAACCAGTACTCGCCCTTAGTTACAGTGGCACCTTTATCTTCTAATGTGAATGAAGTCTATTCTTTCGAGGTGTATGTTCCAAAAAGAACAGGAGGTTTAAAC
>JAYEHT010000057.1:0-4007 GCA_034659655.1 Candidatus Aerophobota bacterium
ATAACTCCTGTCTTCTCGCTGGCGTCTTCAGCTAAACATATTGCAACAAAAGTATCTGTGCCTACAGGTAACCAGGGGCCGTGTTGCTCGGTACTGCCAACTGGTAAAATCACTCTCTTATCCTTTTCCAAATAATTCTTCACATCCGGCCATTTCATCTCCTGAAGCTTAACACTTTGTCGAGTAGACATTTAAACCTCCTTCTTCAGGTATAGTTTGTATCCCCTTTTTTCTTTCTTTCGAGTAGAGCCAATAACCAAAAGATATCAATTTGAGGAGAAATCTCTCTTCTAAATAATTCCTGCTCCTTTTAATGTGGCCATATTCAAAGCTACTTAAATAAGAGGAATTGCCCTTCTCTCTGCTGGATAGTTGCCAGCAAGAATTTGGATATCTCCAATAGCTGTTTGATCTACGATTAAAAGAAGAAGCCCATCTCCTCGTTGGCACTGGGTTAAAGCTACTAACCCTGCGCTTAACTTATCCATCTTAAAATGGGAGTTGTCCAAGAAGCGATGTAACCTCTTGTAGAGACTTTTCAGGGTACCTTGGGTAGGAAAAACTCGCAATTCCGCTCAAGGAAATTTTTCCATACCAACCCCGAAGTGTTCTAAGAAGTATGAAAAGGGCATACACCAAGTGGATAAGATTCTTCATCATGGGCCAAGAGAGGTGGGCAAAATCTTTTGTTAAAACTTCCTCAAACTCCGAATACCACTTTTGATAATCTTGTATGACACCTATCCTTTCTTCCCGACTCTCTTGTTACTTTTTAAAAGTCCAAGATTTACCTTACTGTACTCTCGCAGCAGTTCCTTAAACTTTTTGTAGGTACGAGACCGCACGAGGGCCTTTGCCTGAGACCTCTCATCAACATAGATAGTTTTGCTTTCCCCCTTTTCCTTATAGATGATGCATAAATAAAGGGGAGACTCACCTTTGGTGCACTTGCAGTTAGGTTTACCATAATTCATCTCTCTAAAGATCACCGAACCTTCGATCATTGGCCCTAATTTGCGCATCTCAGAGCGCAACCTTCTTGATTAAGCAAGCAGTTTTTCTCTTTCAGCCATCTTTTCCTCTTCTCTTACATATGTAATGCTGCAACTTACAAAAAAGCCAAGGAAAAAGTAGAAAAATTTTTGCTTGTAAAAATTCTTAAAAGGTAGGCCTATAAAGGGATATTAAAAACTGGGGGAGGGCAGGAGTCCTATCTACCCCCAGCCTCTCTTGCTATAGGGTAGATCTTCTCTCCTTTTACTACCCCCTATATCACCTCAATTTTCCTCTCCACTGGTATAGACTTGAAACTCAACTTAGGCTTCTCCTAACTTTTTAATCCACTTTACTATTACCAAATGAGAGAAAAGCTGTCAAAGGGAGAATGTAGAATAATTACAAGAAAGAACTATCGCACTTCAGAGAAAATTGAACCATGTCTCCTTTTGACATTGTTCATTTTTCTGTGGAAAGCTCCTAAAAGAGAAGTTAATCTTTCAATGCTTTTCTCTTTAGGAAGCTTCCCTTTGTTTCCCAGCTAATGGTCTACCTGCTTTTCACCTCCCTCCAGCCTTATTTTTTAGCTTTCCCCTTACAAATGTCTAATTTTATTATGCTACGGAAGTAACCCCTTTTTCAGCATATAAACTCACCTTTACCTGATCAATAAAGTGAATTACATGATTCCTCAAAATCTGCTCACTTCCACTCTGGTCTTTTTTCTTTAATGCTTTTATAAGTTCCTCAAAATCCTCTGGAATTTGTGAAGAATAAGTATCATTCTCCTCCCTTGTAAAGAGCCAGAGACGTGCAACTTGATTTCGTAGTCTCTCCAGAGTTTTAGCTAAAGCTTTATTCTGAGTAGCTTGATTAACCAGGTCATGAAATTCTGCGTCTAATTGAATTAAGAGTTTACGCTTCTTTTCCTGTTTTATCTTTTTCAGGAGTTTTTCCAATTTTGCCAGCTCTTCATTAGTGATGCGTTGAGCTGCAAGTCTTCCGGATTGCCCAATCAGGAAGAGCCTGACTTCGAAGACATCCTGGAGACTTTGAAAGCTCACCTCACTAACATAAGCTCCCCTGTTGGGGATTATATGAATCAGTCCTTCGGCCTCTAAGTAAATCAATGCTTCTCGGATAGGCGTCAGGCTAATCTCAAACTCCTTCATTAGTTCTTTCGTATACAAGAACTGGCCAGGTTTGTAATCCAGGAAAACTATTCTCCTTTTAATTTCTGAATAAACTCTCTTCTTCATTGTAAGGTAGCTCAAGAACTCCTTTTCTTGTATTTTTAACCTAATTTACCCATTTAACAGAGTAATTTCGTAACCACTCAAGCATCCTGCATTAAATAAAATGGGCTAAGCCAGTCCTGAAAGAAGAATTTTTAACTCTCCTGAGTTATATTATTAAATTCTTATATTTATTTTACATTTATAATAAAAAAATTTAGCACGTCAAGAATTTAATGAAAAGTCAAGACTTACCTCCAACATCTCGGGACTTTTTCCCTCCGTCGCTGTATATCCGCTTTGGATTATTTCTGCTCGTCTTCTTAGCTACGGGAAAAATTTAAACTCGGAGGCTTTGCCTCCTCAAACAGTAAATTTTTCTTCTTCCTCAACTCGAAGACTCGTTAAGGTAGCTTCTATAAGGCTCCTTCGGGAAAAGTCCCTCGATACCTGTATAAACCTCTGAACTAATACTTTCTGTATAATCAAGAGGACGCACTCCTCGCCTTGAAATGCGATCGTTATCTTTGCACGATTTTTATTTATCCTCATGCCATTCCTCTAATTCCGTGTTTTGATCGTAAGATTTTGATAAGGTTTCTAAATATGGTGCTTGCAGTTTCCATCTGCCCTGCTCCTATTCCTCCAACCGCAATTTCTCCAGCAAAATCGGTTCTGAATAAACCTACATTAAAATTACCAGAAACGTCAAGCAAATGCCCCTCTGGGACAAGACGTGGGGAGACTTCAAGTTTTTTACAATCTATCTCGCCTATGAGTTTTATGACCTTTCCATCTCTTTTCGCCAATTTTATTGCATCTTCGGTTATTTCTCTTATTCCTTTAACTTTTACGTCTTTAAAAGTTGCATTTGCTTCCATTATCGAATTCGCAAGAATGACGAGTTTGCAAGCCGTATCTATGCCGTCAACATCATAAGTTGGGTCTGCCTCTGCGTATCCAAGTTGTTGTGCCTCTCTTAAGATCAGGTCAAATGGTGCCTCTTCTTCAGTCATTCTCGACAAAATGTAATTACAGGTACCATTGAGTATCCCCTGAAAAGATTCGATGTTAACGCTGTCAAGTATTTCTCTCGCCGTTGAAATTATTGGGGTTGCACCACCAACTGTTGCATCGTAATAAAATAAACATCCATTTTTTATTGCTTCCTTTTTCAAACCTTTGAAGTTTAAGGCAAGAGGAGCTTTATTGGAAGTTACTACATGCTTTCCAGTTTTAAATGCCCGTAATAGATTAGACATACCTACGCTATTCTTTCTTATATCAGTTGGCGTCACTTCGATTAAAACATCTGCATCTTCATCGATCAAGTCTCTATTTGAATCCAGGATTTTAGCATCTGGATAACTTTTTATCGTGCCTTTTTCGTGTTTTATTTTCAGCAGAAGATCTAAATCCAATCCCCTTGAATCATATACGGCCCCTTTTGAATCTGATACACCCACTATTTCAAATCCTTCGTCGAATTTCTTTTTTATAAAATTATCTTTCGCTTTCAATATCTTTACTATGCCTTGCCCAATCGTACCAAATCCAGCCAATATTACTTTCATTATTCTAACCCTTTTACAAATAAAAGTTCCTTTTCATCAGCCAACTCCTCGAGTAAGTCTTCCGCCTTTCCAAGTTGCTCCTGGTTATTTGCTTCGATCCTCAAAAGAGCTGCAGATTTATTCTCCAAGTCAGACATACTGATTTTGAGATTTGAAAGACTAACACTCTCCAGGGCACGCATCTTATCGATGATATCTTTGG
>JAYEHT010000058.1:0-3992 GCA_034659655.1 Candidatus Aerophobota bacterium
GCGGCAGATACTCTAAGGCACCTGAGTAGGCAGTTGTATCCTTCCAGCCCTCTTCCTCATCTATTGTCTCCCTTTCCAGCACCAGGTTAGCAGTAAGCTCATCAGTCAATATCAGGCGTGTATTTAGCCCGATGCTTGCCTGACCCCGCTCCTCTCCAATGCTTCCTCCGATAGTATATTTAGCATATGCATCTGTTGTCTCGCCAAGTTCTCTGTTCACACCCACGGTAGTTGCGGTAGTCTTCCTGTCAGCTTCGGCTGTGATGTCATATTCAGCAAAAATTTCTGTCTTAGCATCAAGCTGATGTTTGGCACCCAGCCTGGTGGTATCAGCTTCCGTTTTCTCAGCATTTTGCTCAATCAGCGCAGTCTCATAGCCAGCAGTAGCCGTAAACTTATCTGTCAACATAGCTTCTATCATTATCCCTTTCTTTGTGGTCAGCTTATCTTTGCTTGAGTCAACTGAATTGGAATAATTCTCCTGAGTATATTCTGGCTTGATAGTAAACTTACCTGTCTCATAAGCCAGCCCGACTGTGTTTGATATGGTGCTACTTTCCTCAATCCTATTTATAAGGTATGCGCGTTCGGCAGTGATTTCAAGGTTTCTGATGAGCTGTGTCTCGGCACTAACACCATACTTTTGTGTACCCACATCATAGGTTTTCTGAGGATGATGGAAGTCTCTACCTATCTTATCATAGTAGCCTTTGAGTTTGAGATTTGGGATGGGACTGGTGGTAAGTTCTGTGCTGAATGCACTACTATCTATCTTGCCGGCATCATCGGAACCATTTATGCTGTGTGCATATTCAGCCGATAACTCAGATTCGCCATCACCGCCTAATGAAGCAGCTAAATCCAGGCCGTATACCCGCTTTTCTGCTGGTGAATCCCTATCTGAGACATAGGTAGCACCTAATTTCAGACTATCGGTGAGCTCTACCCCACCTCTGAAGCCTAATATGTAATGCTCAAGAGCGTCCTCATCTGGCATATATTCGTAATCAATTACAATCCAGATAGGGTTATCATCTTCATCACGTGATGGCACCGGCTGTTTGAACAGTATCAATCCAGGCGAGTAGTAGAGGAAATAATCCTTATCACGTTCCAGCGACTCAGTTTCAATAACCTCATACGGATCGTCTTTATCGCGTGTCTCAATTACTACCTTATCACTTCCTTCAATAACATTTTTGTGTGATAAGCGGTAGTATCCAGAGGTTCCATCGCCTCTTATCTCATCGCGATAGGTTACCTGGGGTGTAATCGCCCCAAATGCTGTGATGTTATAATGACCTTGTTCAGCATAGCATGCCTTTATGCCCTGTAGTGTGCGGTTATAGCTGGTGAATTCCGTAACATTGAAGCCTGTCTCGTAGCTACCATAGGAGATAAAAGATTTATGACGTTCTATACGGACATACAGTTTATCCTGTGTCTCACCTACACGTTTAAGGCTGCTTGAGTCACCGTATATGGGGTAATACTTATCGGGATCGAGTTCACTGAAAAGCTTGTTTTCAGGGTTCTCTTTAGCGGTATCGTAGATCGCCTTGATGATGTATCCACCTTTCATCTTACCTCTAAGATAAAAGGCCACGCGCCCATCAACGGAGAAGCCAGGTTCGTACAGTCCGTTTTCGGTGACTGGCTCGATATTGCCCTCTAATGTTAAGTAGCTTGCTTCACCTTCTGCTAAGCCAACAAGCCATATTTCTGTGTCTTTTTCCGTGTTGGTATACTTGTAAACAGCAAGCGCCTGGGGTATACAAGTGCCAATGGCCGATGCTGATACCATTAGCAGTGCTAATAACATACTTAAAAAATTAGCCCTCTTACTGCACATTCTCCTTCTCGCTGTAGATGAAGCTATTTAACTTTTTATCTTTATCGCCTTAATTCTTAATAAAAAAAACCGACCTTTGTAGGTAGCATTTAGCTAACTATTTCGGTCGGTTGTGTCATTAGATCCCCTTACCTTAAGACACCCAAATACTGAGGTAAGGTTCAACTCTCCCGCTTGTCAAAGAAGAGACTTATTTTCTTCTTCTATTTCTTTGTCAACGCTTCTTCAATAATAAAGTGTTAGATTGTTGAGTTTACGGGTATCGAGGGATTCCCCCGAAGGAAAATTGAAGAGGACTTCACCTTACAAATTTTTATTATTTTCTTTGTAGTTTGAAAACTCAACACTTTCAATGGCTGATCGAACTACATAAATCCTTTTGTTTTTATCTGAAGGGTCTATAGGATAAACAAAAAATCCCTTTCTATTTTGGCTGTAACTGTGAGCAGTGCCATACAGGGTTTCTCCATCTTTAAAATGAACTATTATTTTATGCTGAGTAGGGGTTACCTTAGGACAACCCTCGAAACTTCTAGCTTTTTTATAATCTCTATTTCCTTTGTAGTCTTTAACAAAAAATACAGCCTTAAGGGAAGATGTTTTTACTTCAATGGGTGATTTACTTTTCGATATAGGAAATAAATGAAAGACTTCTTTGTTTGGGTCAAAGTCTTTAGTTCGGCCTTTAAGTATATTTCCGTCAACAAAATGAGCTATAATTTTGCTTCTCCATAGTAACAGTAGCGTTTTTAAGTTTATTGTGCTATTGTCATTTTTTGGCGGCTTTTCTCCGAACCAAGCCTTCTTGTTTAATTTGAGCATTTTTTCACCTCCTGACTGATTTTGAATGTATAGATCTTATTAGTTATGTTATAAATCCTCTCTTTTTTGTCAATGGTGTAAAATGAGCATTCCTCCTCCTACTATCCAGCAATAGCATGCAAACAGGAAAAGCTTTTTCTTGAGGATAACATTTTTTAAAAGTAGGAGAGATAGATACCCTATAATGAAGGCAGATAAAGCCCCTCCCAACCAGGGAAGTAAATTATGAGGAAGACTACCTTCTAAAAAAGCTTCCCTTAGTTCAACAGTTAAAGCTCCTGAGATTACAGGAATGGAAAGGAGGAAAGAATAACGGAAAGCGAGCTCTTTTTTTATTCCTTGCAGGAGGCTAACAGAGATAGTAGAGCCTGAACGAGAGACTCCGGGGATAATAGCTATTCCCTGCATTAAACCTATAAGGAGGACATTCTTCGTCTTTATCTCTTTTATTCCCTTGCTCAATTCTCTCTTTTTTTCTCCCAGGCAAAGGAGTATTCCCGTAAAGATGAGCATGGAAGATGTTAAAGTAATGCTGGAAAAGATGGTATCTATCCATCTATTTAAAAATAGACCTATTATAAGAGTAGGGATTGTTCCTATAATAATAAGATAGAACATCTTAAGGTGGAGCATCTCTTCTGAATTTCTCTTTTTAAATTTAATTAAGGATAAGGCTATTCTGTAAATCTCTTTTCTAAAATAGATTAGCACCGCTAATAAAGTTGATGTATGGAGAAAGGCATCGAATAAAAGAAGAGGCCTGGTAAATCCTAAGTGATGTTGCATAATCACTAAATGAGCGGAACTACTCACGGGCAAGAATTCGGTTGCTCCCTGAACAGCTCCTAAAATTAAAGTTTGAGATATATTCATCCTATTTTCTAAGATTTACAGATTCCTCTTTGAGAGTTCTTGATAAACTCATAAAGGTGTTTGATTTCAGGGATTAATTCCAGTTCCTCATCTATTCTTTTTAGTGCTTGAGTTGTATTTAGACCTGATTTAAATAATATTTTATAAGCCTTTTTTAAAATGCTCCTGGTTTCAGGAGAAAAGTGAGCTCGGTAGAGCCCCACGCTATTTAATCCCCTGACTGTAGATGGGTGTCCATCTACCCTCATATAAGGAGGAACATCTTTGGTTACCTTGGAGCATCCTCCAATGATAGAGTAAGCTCCTATCTTTACATATTGATGTATACCTACCAATCCCCCTATCATAACTTTTTTCTCCACTGTGACATAGCCAGCCAAACTACCCACATTAGCAATCACTACCCCATCCTCTATTTTACAATTATGAGCTATGTGAGCATAAG
>JAYEHT010000059.1:0-3985 GCA_034659655.1 Candidatus Aerophobota bacterium
TACTTATAGATATAAATTAAAGTTTTGTGATAACTAAGATTAGCTATCTTTCAGAGAAATCTAAACTTTTTCCTGAAACTGGAGCATCTATTATTGACAAAGGAAAAGGGTTGTATAAAATAGAAAAAGATAGCAGTAACCTTTTAAACTAAGAGAGTCAAAGATGGAACCCTCAGAGAATAGATTGTTTAAGGAAAGAAAAGAAAAACTTAAAGAATGGATAGATAAAGGAGAAAATCCTTATTTACAAAGATTTACTCCTCAATCCCTTGGAGAAATAGTAAAAAATCACCAGAAGTTAAAAGCAGGTGAAAAAACTGATGAAGAGGTTTCTCTTGGAGGAAGAATTATTGCTCGACGGGGTCACGGAAAAGCAATTTTTGCCGATATAGTTAATCGTGAGGGTAAGCTCCAGGTCTATGCTCGCAAGGAAAATTTAAAGGAAAAATACTCCCTTTTCCAAAAATTGGATGTTGGAGATATTATTGGAGTGAGAGGAAGAGTATTTAAGACAAGGACGGGTGAGTTAACCATTGATGTTCTTTATTTTACCTTATTGTCTAAATCCCTCCGCCCACTTCCTGAAAAATGGCATGGGCTTCAGGATATAGAACTCCGATATAGAAAACGCTACCTTGATCTTCTCTTTAATCCTCGGATAAGAGAAACCTTCGTTTTAAGAGCAAGAATAATTAAATCTATGAGGGATTTTTTGGATAGAAAAGGTTTCTTAGAAGTGGAAACGCCTATACTCCAGCCTATTGCCGGAGGAGCCACAGCTCGGCCTTTTAAAACACACCATCAAGCTTTAAATAAAGATCTTTATCTCCGTATCGCTGTTGAACTTTACCTTAAGAAATTGGTGGTGGGAGGAATAGAAAAAGTGTACGAGATAGGTAAGGATTTTAGAAATGAGGGGATAGATAGATTTCATAATCCTGAATTTACTATGTTAGAGTCCTATTCTTCTTATGATACCTATAAAGAGGTAATGGAGTTATCTGAAGAGCTTATCTATACTGCATCAAAAGAAGTTAAGGGAAATTCTAAGATTAAATATCAGGGAAAAGAGATAGATCTTTCACCCCCCTGGAAAAGGATAACTTTTGAGGAAGCTTTAAGGAAAATAGGGAATATTGAAGTTGATTATAAAAATGAGAGAGAACTTAAAGCAATAGCTCAAAAAGAGAGAATAAAAACCGAAGGATTGAGATGCGATCAGATAATAGAACACCTTCTGGATAAAAAAGTTACTCCAAAATTAATCAATCCTACTTTTATCATAGATTATCCTTTTGAAACCTGTCCTTTAGCTAAAAGAAAAAGAGAACAACCTTCATTGATAGAGCGTTTTGAAATATTCATAGGAGGACAGGAGGTAGGAAACGCTTATTCTGAGTTGAATGACCCCATTGAACAGAGAGAGCGGCTAATGGAAATGGCAGGAGAGGAAGGAGCCCCGGATTTAGATGAAGACTTTTTAGAAGCTTTAGAACACGGTATGCCTCCTACAGGAGGTTTAGGGATAGGGATAGATAGATTAGTAATGCTCCTTACCGACTCTCCTTCTATTCGTGATGTTATCCTCTTTCCTCAAATGAAACCTAAAAAATAAAAAGAAAAAAGGAGAAAAAAATGTCCTTGTGGATTTACTTAGATGGAAAGTATGTCTCTAAAGAGGAGGCGAAGGTATCGGTTTTTGAGCATGGATTTCTTTACGGAGATGGAGTCTTTGAGGGGATAAGAGCTTATGGGGGAAAGGTATTTAAATTAGAGGAACATCTTAAAAGACTATATAACTCTGCTAAAGCCATTTCTTTAGAGATTCCTTTATCCAGAGAAGATTTGAAAGAGAAAGTGCTGGGAACATTAAGAAAAAATGAGCTAAAGGATGCTTATATTCGACTGGTTGTCTCTCGAGGAGAAGGTGATTTAGGATTAGACCCTCGTAAATGCCCCCATCCTCAGGTGATTATTATTACACATAAGATAGCGCTCTATTCAGAAGAACTTTACGAGAAAGGATTGGAGGTGATAGTCTCTTCTACGCGAAAGAACATCCCTGCTGCCTTAGACCCCCGCATCAAGTCTTTAAATTATCTTAACAACATTTTGGCTAAAATAGAAGCAAACATTCAAGGAGCTTCAGAAGCAATAATGCTAAATAAAGATGGTTATATAGCTGAATGCACAGGAGATAATATCTTTATAGTAAAAGAGGGGACCCTTATCACTCCCCCTATCTGGATAGGCGCTTTAGAAGGAATTACTCGTAATCTGATACTAAAATTAGCTACCAAAGAGGGGATACCTATCAAAGAAGAGCCTTTTACTATTTCTTCGCTTTATACCAGTGAGGAATGTTTTCTTACAGGGACAGCTGCTGAGATTGCTCCGGTAACCAGGATAGATAAAAAGACTATTGGTAAGGGGAAAGCGGGGAAAATTACTCAAAAGTTAATAAAAAATTTTCGTCAATTAACTCAAAGTGAAGGAACTCCTATCTATTAAAGAATTTGAGAAAAAATAAAACTTTAACTAAAAAGGAAAAAATTGGAAAGAACTCTTGTCTTAATTAAACCTGATGGGGTATGTAAGTCCTTAATTGGCAAAACAATAGAAAGGATAGAGGAAGAAGGATTAAAGATAGTGGGACTAAAAATGGTCTCTTTAAATAAGGATAAAGCAGAAGAGCTCTATCTTCCCCACAAAGGTAAACATTTTTTTCAGGGATTGATTGATTTTATGCTTAGCGCTCCTTGCGTAGCTCTAATAGCAGAAGGAGAAGAGGCAATAAAACAGGTAAGGAAGATTATAGGAGAAACTAAACCCGAGGAAGCTCTTCCGGGAACAATCAGAAATAGATACGCCTCTGATGGAAGGAAAAATATCATCCACAGTTCAGACTCTCTCCTTTCTGCCAAACGAGAGATTAATTGTCTCTTTAAACCGGGTGAGATTCATTCTTACAAAAGAGAGGATTGGTTAAAAAAGTAAATAAAATGAGAGAATGGTTGCTTTTAAGTAAACTTCCTTTGCTTGGTTCAAAGAAATGTCGTCAAATAGTGGAATATTTCGGGTCACCCCAAAAAGTTCTTTCTGCTTCATTTAACGATATAGCTAAAGTTCCCGGATTAGATAAAAAGGCGGTTTTATCTATAATGCAAGCAGAGAAGATAGATATAGACAATGAGATAACAGAGCTGAATAAGATAGGTGTAAATATAGTCGGTTTTCAAGAGCCTCTTTATCCTTCAAATCTACTCACTATTTTTGATCCTCCTTTTATCCTTTATGTAAGAGGTAAATTAAAGAAAGAAGATGTAAATGCTATCGCCATTGTAGGAACAAGAAGAGCTACTACATACGGAAAGTTAACAGCAAGAAAGTTAGCTCGAGAGTTAGCTAAAGAGGGAATCACTATTGTTAGTGGAATGGCCAGAGGAATAGATACAGCGGCTCACTGGGGAGCTTTAGAGGTGGGGGGAAGAACCATTGCCGTATTAGGATGCGGAGTAGATGTAGTTTATCCTCCAGAAAATAAAAGATTAATGAAAGAGATAATTAAAAATGGAGCGATAATCTCTGAGTTTCCCTTAAAAAGTGTTCCCGATGCTTTTCATTTTCCTCAACGCAATCGTATCATCAGCGGATTAAGCAAAGGAGTTGTTATTGTTGAAGCTCCACTAAAAAGCGGAGCCCTAATTACAGCCAATTTTGCCCTTGAACAGGGAAGAGAGGTCTTTGCTGTTCCCGGAAACATATCCAACCCTAACACTCAAGGAACAAATCGCTTAATAAAAGAGGGAGCGAAATTGGTGGAGACCAGGGAGGATATATTAGAAGAGTTGAATCTTCTTCTCATTCAGAAAGAAAAAGGTGAGGAGGATAATCTCCCTCTATCTGCGGAAGAGAGGAAAATCTTTGACCTTTTAAAGGATAAACCCCTTCACATTGACTCTGTGGTAAAGCTCAGTAATCTTTC
>JAYEHT010000060.1:0-3976 GCA_034659655.1 Candidatus Aerophobota bacterium
CTTTCAGTTAAAAGACCGGTTACTTTCTTTATGGTGTTTATAGCTCTGGTAGCCATAGGAGTTGTGGCTTTTAGGGGATTAAAAATGGACCTTTTCCCTCAGCTGGAACTTCCAGTGATAGCAGTTATTACTGGATATTCAGGGACCTCACCAGAAGATATAGAGTCACTAATTACAAGACCTATAGAAGGAACAATAGCTACAGTAGAGAATCTGGATACCCTCTCATCTCAATCAAAAGAAGGGCTCTCCTTAGTTATGGCTGAGTTTGCCTGGGGAACAGATATGGATATTGCTGAACGTCATATAAGGGGAAGCGTAGACCTTATTAAGTCCTTTCTTCCCGATGAGGCGGGGGAGCCTTTAATTTTTAAATTCGATCCTACCTTAATGCCTATTATGGGAATAAGCGTTTCTGGAAAAAATGATTTAGCACAGATTAGAAAAATAGCCGAGGATGAGGTGACACCCCGTCTGGAAAGAATTGAGGGAGTAGCATCTGCTGAGGCTATGGGAGGAGAAGTGAGAGAAATTCAGGTTCAGGTAGACAGGGAAAGATTAACTTCTCGAGGCGTCACCCTGGGACAACTTATGAATACCATAAGAAGAGAAAATGTGGTAATTCCTGCAGGAACCATAGAAGAGGGGAAAACCGAATACACTGTAAGAACCCTGGGTGAGTACAGGAGCGTGGAACAGATTGCTGATACAGCGGTGACTTATCAAGGTAATATCCCTATCTATGTTAAGGATGTAGCAGATGTGGTAGATGGAAGCGAGGAGCAACACCAGATTACCCGAGTGAACGGTAAACCAGCTGTGGTAGTTATCCTGCGTCGAGCCTCCGGAGCAAACACAGTAGAGGTTTCCGATAGAGTTTTATCCCAACTCCCCGAGATTGAGAATTCAGTAAAGGGGATAGGGCTCTCCGTTGTTTTCCAGGAAGCCGAACCTATTAAGGAATCTATGGCTAACCTCTTTAACACTATTATCCTGGCTGTGGTTCTATGTGGAGTAGTGCTCTTTGTTTTTCTGCGCACTTTCAGGAGCACCATAGTTGTTTTGATCTCCATACCAGTTTCTATTATTGCCACCTTTATTGCAATGAATTTATTTGGAATAACTATGAATATAGTCTCTATGGGTGGATTAGCTCTTGGGGTAGGTCTTTTTGTGGATAATTCCATTGTAGTTCTGGAAAGTATATTCCGTCACCGGGAGAAGGGAGAGCCAGCACAGCAAGGCTCCATTATTGGCTCATCAGAAGTCGCTACTGCTATTACCGCCTCTACCTTGACTACCATTTGTGTATTTTTCCCCATACTATTTGTTCCGGGAATAGCAGGACAGTTATTTAGAGATATGGCTCTTACGATAACCTTTTCTCTGTTGATTTCGCTGGGTGTAGCTCTTACTCTGGTTCCCCTCCTCTCATCACGCATCCTCAAGGTGAGCAAATCTGAAGATAAAGGATCCTACTTTCTTGGAGAATTTATTGGAAAAGTTACTTCTATTTATGAGAGAATGCTCGGCTGGTGTTTAACTAACCGCATAAAGATTTTAACTATCATAGGAGTTGTTTTCCTTTTAAGTATGCTCCTTTTCTTTAAATTTGTGGGAATATCTTTTATTCCAGAAATGGACACAGGCTCAATTAATGTAAATATAAGAAGGCCAGCGGGAACAAGTCTGGAGGAGACGGATAAGACTTTCCAGAAAGCTGAAAGAATAATAAGAGAGGAAGTTCCTGAGCTGAAGATTATGGCTACAAGTTTAGGAGCGGGGAAGGGTTTTCAGGCACTTATGAGTGAGGGCTCTCATGGCGGTAGCATCTGGTTGGAGCTGGTAGATAGAGACAAGCGTGAAAAATCTGCTCAAGAAATTGAAGCTCAACTTCGACCTATTCTTGCCAGGTCCCTGCCAGAGGCTAAAGTAAAGTTTACCTCCCCTTATATGGGTATGGCAGGAATGGGGGGTACTACCGGAGCTGATATAGAAATTTACGGATACGATTTAGCTGAGCTTCGTAAGGTATCTTCCCAAGTAGAGGAAGTCATAAAAGAAGTTCCCGGAGCTATGGATATTGAAAACAGTATAGGAGAAGCTCGTCCCCAACTGAGTTTGAGTTACAACAGGGATAAGCTATACGATCTTAGCCTTTCCACCTCTTATGTATCTCAGCTGGTAAAAACAGCTATTCAGGGCTCGGTGGCCTCCAGGTATAAGGAGAAGGGAAAAGAGTATAATATTCTCTTAAGAATGAAAGAGAAGGATAGGTCTAAAATTGAGGATATAGGGAAGTTGAAGATACTTACCCCGAAAGGAGGCTATATTGAAGTTGGTGATGTAGTAGATATAAATTATACTCAAGCTCCCCTGGAAATTGAGAGAAAGAACCAGCATCGGATAGCTGATGTCTCTTTTCGGGCAGCAGGAAGATCTTTGGGTGATGTTTTAAGCGAGGTAGAAACTAATATTTCCAAAATTGACTTTCCTCCTGATTTTCGCTGGGCAGTAGGAGGAAGTGGAGAGGATATGCGAAACTCTTTTAGATGGCTGGGTTATGCCTTGATAGTTGCCATGTTTCTGGTGTATATGGTTATGGCTTCTGAATTTGAGTCTTTAAGAGACCCCTTTATTATGTTTATTACCATTCCTTTATCTTTGATGGGGGTTGCCTGGATGCTCTTTGTAACCGGGACCACCTTAAGTATATTTGCTATGGTGGGAATAATAATGCTGGTGGGAATTGTAATTAACAATTCCATTGTTCTGGTTGATTATACAAATCTTTTGCGTCAAAGAGGAAAAAATATCCAGGAGGGGGTAAGAGAAGCTGGAAGAATTAGATTCCGCCCGGTACTAATGACCGCCTTAACCACCATTTTAGCAATGACCCCGCTTGCTTTGCAGATAGGACCCGGAGCAGAAGATTGGGCTCCTATGGCCCGTTCGGTTATTGGAGGACTTCTGGCAGGAATATTTATTACTCTTCTCATAATTCCGGTAATTTATACTCTTTTTGAGGAAAGAAAAGAGAAGAGGAAAGTTAAAGCTTAAGGAAGGTAGCAAAGATGTATCTTTTTTTCATTGTTTATGAGCCGGTACTTAATGGAGAGGTAACCTCTGTTCTGAACAAACTAAAACTGGACAGGTATATCAAGTGGGATAAGGTTAAGGGTGAGTGGAAGGAGAAACATATGGGCACTCATGTCTGGCCCGGGGAGTACCATACAATTCTAACTATGGCAGGAGAAGAGGAAGTTGAGAGGCTGAAAGAGGAGATAAAAAAACTTCAGCAAAAATTTACTGCTGATGAGATCTGGGGATGGAAAATTTCCTTAAAGGAAATAGTATAGAACCCCGGCGAATATTTAGCTGAAATCGATCCCACTATTCAGAATAATTTTACCGACACTATTACGTTTTGAGAATATCATACTTTCTTTAATACTATCCTTTCCCCCTTCGAGAAATTCCTCCCCGTCCTCTACTGGCAGCCCTTGGCTGCGAAATATGAGGCAATACTCCCTTCTTAAATATTCTCTTTCTGTTGAGTTTTCTTAAAGGGAAGCGAGTTTTATACCCTTTATAAGCCACTTGACCTTCCTTTCATACCGCACGATTTATCTTTTTATTCGTGCAACATTGGGTAAGACACTTAAAAACATCACTTCAACTTTAGAAGCTTAGCGGTTTAATCTATTCAGGATATCCAATCGGCAATACATACACTGGCTTATACTCCTCTGGCAGATTTAATACTTTTGAAACCTCTTCATCCCAAAATGCTCCTACAGGAACAGTCCCCAACCCCAGAGCCATTGCCTGTAAAAAGATATTTTGCCCGACGTGCCCAACCTCTATATGGACGTATCGAATTCCCCTCTCTCCATACTTACTAGCTGTTCTCTCATACTGGGCTGTTATTACAATAGAGACCGGCGCATCTGCAATAAACATTTGTTCCAGGCAG
>JAYEHT010000061.1:0-3971 GCA_034659655.1 Candidatus Aerophobota bacterium
AACTGAAACAGTATCTGGGATTTAGACACCTATTTCGCAATATCTATGGTATGGAACTTGAATGGGATAAATTAAAGACTCTCCTCACCAAGATCCGTGAGAATATTTGGAAAAGGTTTAAAGTAGAGACCAACTCATTTATAAAATGGCTCAAGGAAACTGTAAATTAAGCCTCAAATCAGTATGAGTATAGAAAATAAATTTTTCACAGCCTATAGGATTAAAATGGTTAAAGGATTAAACTCAACAAGCTAAGGTAATATCGTTTTATCCGAGAATTCAGATGATAGAATATATCTTTAGAAGTCCTTAGAGAAGAAGCGGAAAAGATAAAAGATAGATTAGAAGAGGGAATAGTAGTCTTAGCCTCTGTTGGTGAAAATAAAGCCTTTTTAGTAGCTGCCTCTACCCAGAAAAACCTTCCCGCAAACCAGATAGTAAAAGAAGTGGCCTCTATTGCCGGTGGAAATGGGGGAAGAAGATGGGATTTCGCTCAAGGAGAAACTTCCCATCCCTCAAAGTGAGCCCAGCCTTAGAAAAATTGCCTCTTATTGTAAAAAGACTTTTACATAGTCCATAGTCGTTAGTCCTTAGTCGTAAGGCTCATATATAGCTCATAGCTGATGGTTCATAGCTCATAGTTTTAACCCAGATTCGGTAAACCATTAATCCAGTTGTTGGGGTAGGGGAGCCTATTAAGTCCCTTCTTTTTTCCCTCTCCCTTTAGGGGAGAGGGTTGGGGTGAGGGTAACTTATCCTCCCAATTTCCTTTAGCTCTTGCTTTGCAAAAAGCGACTAATCTTGCCTCTCTACTCAAAAAGGGAAACTTTCTACCGTAATTCCTTTCTTTTCTGACTCCCATAAGGTCTGAAACATTTCATTTAGCGAAACAACTTCGAACCTCTATAATTAAGAATATAGTGAGCGAAATTTTTTGCAAATTATTTTGGATTTGGTATAATTATGTGAGAGTAAATTTAGAAAAGATGTCAAAAGTAAGATATAATTGGAGATAATGTAAAGAAGTTTCAAAAGAAAAAGAGATTTTTACAATAAAGATTACACCTGGAGAAGTTAAAAAGAGTGAGCCAGACAAGATAGGGGAAGAACCTCCTGAGCCTAAACATTTTAAACAGACAAAGAAATTTTTTGAGATACCGAGTTGGTATTATGAAACTGATTGGTATCCAGATTATGCTAAAAAAGGTTGCACAGTAGAAGGATTTATTCTCCATTATTTTATTATGCCTAAGGGATACACACCGGATGTTTTTGACTGTAGTGAAATGACAGCTTATCTCGAATGGGCGTTAGAAGATGCTGGATATAAAGCAGTAATTGCAACAGGATGTCCAACAGGAGGAAGTCCAAAGAGTAAAATGAAACACGCTTGGGTGCTTGTTTATAATGCTCATAAAGAACCAGGGTTTAAATATCAACGCTGGATTCCTATAGAATCAACAAGAGTCCGAAATAATTATGAACGATACGAATACTTTCGGGAGTTTTTTGCAAGCTTCTTCCCATCAGAAATGGATCCAGCTATAATTAAGTCAGTTGCTTGCACATATAAAGATTACTGTAACCCTGAAAAAATATATGACTCAATCTATGATGCGCCAAAATACCAAATTTATGAATTTGATTGGTGGAATAAACTTTATACATTAGGTAAAGGATGGACTCCAGCTATGCGCCCAAGGTAGTCTTTGGCAATTTCTTTGACTTCTAATTTCTCAAAATAAGGATATTTATGAGAGAATTTTGAAGTGAGAAAAGTAGCTTAATGTTGCATAAACCTAATTACATAACATTGAAAAAATAGCTAATTAAAAATAAACTTATTTACGGTGATAACTTAAAAGCGAATGAAAAGATATTCCCATTGAAAATAAAAAAAGCTGGTTTAAATCAACGATATGGGGAATATTGAAAAATCCTTTTATGATAGTTTAACCCCTTCTCGTTCGCAAGGGCACGGTTGCGAGCGATTAGACTAATTATAGGGAATTAAAAAGGGTATAAATATATCTGTGTAGCTGGCTAAAGCAAAAAAGAATTATAGATGCGATAATTGTGGGAAAATAATTCAAAAGGGCAAGAAAAGATACGTAGAGAGCCACAGTTGTTCGGCCTACACAATGATTGACAGAAATATTTGTAAAGAATGTTATGAGAAAAGGAGGAGAAAATGAAAAAAGCAATTTTAGTGCTTTTTACGGCTTTAGGGCTGCTTTTAACTCTAAGTGTGGTTCAAACTCAAGCAAACGTAGAGAAGGCTTTTCAAAATGGAATTGATTATTTAAAAGATAGCAAGTTTGAGGATTCTCTTTACTGGTTTAATCTTGTGGTAGAGGAAAATCCTGCTTCCTTTTTTAGCTAAAAAAGCGAGAATACATTGGTTAACCATAAAAAGTGGTATGTCTGCAGGGTTAAACCTTTTATCTCTTTATTATCTTGAAGGACAGTCAAAAGCGATTAAAGATACAAATGAATTTGCTGAGAAGACACAAAAGGACTATTGGAATAACCAAGTAGAGGCTCTAAAAGAGAGTTTTTCTCATCTTCCCGAATTTAGCAAGAAGCTCTCTCTTTGGGAAGAAGATATAAAAGCTGAAAAGATAAAATTGGATTATGTTTATAGAAATGGTAAAGCTATAGCGAGATCCGCTTCTTTAGAGAAAAATATTAGCTCAGGAAATCAATTCTTGTGGGTTAGCTTTTATGAAGCAGAGGAGGTATTTATAAAAAGTGGTGTCACAACGAAATATCATGCAATAACTGGCAATAAAAACGAATTCCTTAAGCCAGGTTTTGAAGGTAAAATCGATTTCCCTGGGTTTTGGTTTGCAATAGGATTAGAAGAATTTAATATAGCTGGTGAGGGTTATATGACTACTAAGCACTCTTTTCCTTATGGGCAATTTTTTGGATACAAAGAGCTTAAAATTTCTAAGGAAGAATGTTTACCCTACTTTCGGCAGGCTCTTCAATGCTTTAAAAAGGTGTTAGTATTAACAGAGCAGAACCCTTATTCAAAAATAAGATACGAGGCACAAAAAAAAATAAGAGAATTGAGAAAGGATATTCCTGAATTAGAAGAGAAGAAAACTGGAATTGTTGAGTATAAAGTCCAATCCTTTTTTTGACCTCTCTACTCCAGAAAATACAACAAGGTCTTTTATAGAAGCAGCATTTCTGATGTACTGTTTCAGACCCTTTCGGACCTAAACGAAAAATTTTTTTGTTACGATTTTTGACCGGAGTCATTACCTCAGAAGTATCTGTGTTCATTTTTCTTCTGTTCATAATCTTTCTCATTTCCTGAGCAACAATTGCTCTTGTTTTTCGTTCTTTGAAGATTCTCTCTTTCTGTCCGGTTAACTTCTCATAAGGGGTTATGAACCCAATTCCCTGATGAGGACGCCGATGATTATAGTAGTTGATGAACTCTGAGATTCCATCTTTAGCCTGATAGTGATTCTCGTATTCCTGATGATAGACCTCACCCTGTTTAATGGTTCTGAAGAACCTTTCCAGAACTGCTTGGTCTTCCGGAACATGCGGCCTGGAGTACTCATTTAGAATTCCCAAGTCCTTCAGGAAAGCCTTGAAGCTCTTTGCTTTCATCTGAGAGCCATTATCAGAGTGGATCTTTGGCTTGTCCTCTTTCTCATAAAATCCGTATTGTAAAAGAGCAAAGTCTATCACCTTTTGAACATCCTTTGAAGTCATGGTGGCCGATAGATCCCAACCTACAATGTATCGAGAGTATAGGTCAATCACCGCGATAAGATACCAGAAGCCATTCCCCACTGGAACAAAAGTTATATCTACCAGCCATATCTCATGAGCATAGGTGGCAGTTGGCCTTCCCTTTTTGTGCTTGGAGATTTTCAGATGATGTTCCTTGATAAGGCCTTTTTTCTTTAGCCTTCGATAAACGCTGGAAAAGGAAGCGGTAGCCAGTC
>JAYEHT010000062.1:0-3968 GCA_034659655.1 Candidatus Aerophobota bacterium
GCATCTTCAATCTGGAGGATTTGGCCATAAGAAGATTAAAACAAAAAAAGGGTTTTACTGTAGCCCATGCCCGCATTCTCTCCCGCTGTGATAAACTACTTGAGGACCGAAAGAGACAAAAGAAGATAATTCGAAAAATTACAGATGAGAAATGGTCTATAAAGCATCTTCGCTATGAGCTGCGAAGAGGAGGTTATCTGGAGGAGAAGAATCCCTATATAAATGTAGATGGTCTCTTTAACCGAATGGACATCCTTCTGAATCAAAAACCTGCGAGATTCAGCAAAACCTTTGAGGTTCAGTTTAATGACCTCTGGGAGCTGAGGCAAAAATTGACCCGGATATCAAGGCTTCTCTCTCGCTTTGCCGAATTTCTACCTGAGGAGGAAAATTACAAAAAGTTCACTGAGTGAACTCAAACGAGATAAACCAGAGTAGGAGGTTTTATCTATGTTAACTGAATATATCGAGGAAGCTCTAAAAAGAGCAAGATATGAAATAATAGATGATGAGGAACCTTACTATGGAGAAGTCCCTGAACTTAGAGGTGTATGGGCCACAGGAAAGACTCTTGAGGAGTACAGAAAAAATCTTAAAGAAGTAATAGAAGGTTGGCTTGTTATAAGCATAAAAAAGGCGCTTCCTATCCCACAACTTGGAGACTTAGCAGTAGAAGATGTTAAGGGAGCAATAAGATAAATCAAACAAACCAGATAAATGAAGCAAAGTAGAGTATTTATGACCGAAATTATAACAACGTAGGAGCTGGATAATTCCTTAAAAAGGGGTTATCTTTCTATTTTTAGCGAGATTTATAATGAGTTGAAAAAAAGCAGGTGGCTTACTTATCAATTATTTAAAAGAGATTTTTTTGCAATATACAAGTAATCATTTGTTGGAGTTTTATGGGCACTGATTATACCACTTGTCAGTGTAGGCACATTTATCATTTTAAATCGCTCTGGCGTGTTTACCTAATTCAGAAATTAAGAAAAGATACAATGATATAATTTTGGCTACGATTACATCTCAGATTCCTTCGGAGATTATGGAGATGGAAATTGTTTTGAAACTCGAGAGCTCAATAGGATTGATAAAAAAGTCGTTGCTAAGATCGGATTTTATGACAGTTCCAGAGAAATTAATTAGCAGAAAAATAAGTGTTATTCCAGGGCGAAAAGGAGGTAATAAGAAATGAACAATACTTTAGTTAAAACAGATCATAAGTATATCAAAGTGGACCCTCAGAAAGGTACCTATATTAAGGATACAAGAGTAAGGGTAAAGAATATAATTATTCATTATAAATCAGGGATGTCTGTGGAGGAAATTTTAGAGGGATTTCCGAACATCACTCCTGCTCAATTCTACGATGCCCTGAGTTATTACTATGACTATAAAGAAGAAATAGAGAAAGAAATAAGAGCAGAAGATCTGCGTGAGATAGAAAAAGAGTTTAACTTGAAACTGCAACTCAACGGCACTCTTAGAGTTCAAAATGAATAAGATACCTCTTTACCTCGATGAGGATGTTCATAAAAAATAGCTACTGGGTTAAGATTGCGAGGATATGATGTAATAAGCGCTCATGAAATTAAAAAATTATTTTTACCTTCAATGTTAGAGACTATATAATTCTTCATAAGCAATGCCTAAAGAGTGGCAAAAAACATTATGGAATAATTATATCAAAACAACGGACGCTTCCCGATACAATAAATAGATTGTCGGTTTTATTGTTGAAAGATAACCCAGAAAAGCTGGTTAATCAGCTGATTTGGCTTTGACATATTGAACTTGAAATCTCAATTAGAGAACTGGTAGAATTAATCGCTAAACTCACGGGCTTTACAGGGAAAATCATCTGGGATAAATCTAAACCTGATGGTCAACCTCGAAGATGCTTGGATACCTCAAAAGCAGAAAAGGAATTCGGTTTCAAGGCGAAAATACCATTTGAAGAAGGCTTAAGGAAAACAATTGGGTGGTATAGAAAAAGTATAGGTTAAGGTTGAGGATGAGGTTAAGAATGTAATAGGCATTTAGATATTGGATGTTAGCGAATATCTATCATCCAAAGTATTTTCCGACTACTGGGCTATAGGACTATCAGACTAAGATAAAGAAGGAGGTAAGTAAAATGTCTGAAGATTTATTAGAAAGAATTGAAATAAACCCTAAGGTTATGCTGGGTAAACCAGTTATTAGGGGAACAAGAATTCCAGTAGAGATAATTTTAAAGAAACTCTCACAGAATATTTCGGTTGAAGAAATTCTCCAGGATTACCCTCGACTTACTCGAAAAGATATTCAGGCAGCATTAAAGTATGCAGCCGAGTCAGTAAGCGCAGAGGAAGTTCATTTACTTAAAATAGTAAACCCGTGAAGTTTCTTGCTGATGAGAGCGTAGAAAAGGCTGTTGTAGATTGGCTTAGGGATCAAAAATTTGATGTAGCGCATATTATAGAGAAAGTTCCATCTATAAGTGATGAAGAGGTAATAAAGCTTGCCAATAGCGAAAATAGAATTCTAATAACTAACGATAAGGATTTCGGTGAGTTGATTTTTCATCAAGGAAAAATCGCCCCGGGAATATTGCTAATTCGTGCTACCAACGAGCAATCTTCCAATAAAGTTGAATTAGTTGGGAAAGTTTTAAAAATGGTAAAAAATAAGTTAGAGGGACATTTCGTGGTAGTTAGTGAAGTGGGAATCAGGATAAAAAAATTCTCCCAAAGGGAAATTAAATAAAGCTGCAAAAACTCTCATAGACCCCCTCGACTTCCCGGCTATAGGAGTATCAGACTAAAAGGAAGGAGCAAAAAGATGCTATCTCATGGCGGAAAACTAATAAATAGAGTGATAGCTTCCCCAAAAAAAGAAGAAATATTAAGGAGTACCCTTGAATTTAAAAAGTTAATCCTTAATAAAGAGCAAGTTAAAGATGTGAGAAATATAGCCAGAGGAGTTTACTCTCCCTTAACCGGCTTTTTAAGGGAAGATGATTTTCAACCAGTTGTATCCGAGATGAGGCTCTCCGATGGAACGGTTTGGCCTATTCCAATTGTTCTGGATATTTCCGAGAAAACTTTTCAAAAAATAAAGAAGAAAAGGGAAGTTCTTCTGGTTGACCATCAGCAAAGACCGGTTGCCCTTTTAAAGAATATCCAGGTATATCCTTACCAGAAGGATCTTTTTGCTGGGGGAGTTTTCAATACGAAAGATAAGAATCATCCCGGGGTAGAGGATGTATACCATATGAGGGAGTTTTTAGTGGGAGGAGATATCGAATTGATGGATGATTCGCGTGAGCCTTTTCCGGAATATAACTTTTCTCCTTATCAGACCCGCCAGATATTTCAACACCGAGGATGGAAGAAGATAGTTGCCTTTCAAACCAGAAACATTCCCCATCGCGGCCACGAGTTCTTGCAAAAAACTGCTTTAAAGGAAGTTGACGGGCTTTTTATCCAGCCGGTTATCGGGAAGAAAAAGATAGGCGATTTTAAAGATGAGTATATCCTAATCAGCTATGAAATTTTAGTCAATCGGTACTATCCAAAAAATAAGGTGTTCTTGGGAATCCTTCCCTTGAAAATGAGGTATGCAGGTCCCAGAGAAGCCATCTTTCACGCTCTCATCCGAAAAAACTTCGGCTGCACTCATTTTATTGTAGGAAGAGACCATGCCGGGGTTGGAAACTTCTATGGGCCCTTTGATGCGCAAAATATTTTTGATGAGTTTACAAAAGATGATATCGGCATTACTATTTTAAAATATCCAGAAGTTGTATATAATCCCAGGAAGAAAATTCACCTATTTCTCGACCACTGCCCTCCCCGGGAGCGAGTTTCTTTCAGTGGGACTAAACTCAGGGAGCAGATTAAGTTAAAAAAGGCTCCCCCTTCTTACATTATTCGACCGGAAGTGTACAACTTTTTAGCCCAAAGCCGTACTGTTTTTGTAGA
>JAYEHT010000063.1:0-3964 GCA_034659655.1 Candidatus Aerophobota bacterium
ACTTACTCAGGAGATTATAAGGATACTGATAAGGTTCTTTAATCTCATAATCCGGATTAATTAAGGTGGCATCATGGCACCAGAAGTAAAACTTTACCCTTCCGGAAAGCTCATCAACAATCTCATCAAGAGCAGAGGTTAAAGCAAGATTGAAGTGCATAGTCATAACATTGTGGATGATACAAATATCTACCTCTCTCAGGGAATGCTTAACTTTTTGGTAAATAATCTCTTTTAATTTCTGAAAGCGCTCTGAAACGATACCATTCTTTAACTCTTCACTTACAACTCTATTTTCTAACCAGGTAGACCCAATTTCGGGAATAAGCTCTATTAATATACTCTTTTCTCTACTTTCTCCTGTTCCCGTGATAATCTTCACCCTGCATCCGTTCTTGACCAGAACCTTAGCCTGCTCTCTCATCACAAACTCTACTCCTCCTATTACAGGAGGGTAGGAGTAATGCAAGATGGCTACTCTTTTTTTAGAACTCATAAAGAGAACCTCTCAACCTGGGCATTTTCGGGTAGTTTTCTCCAGAGGAGGTTTAGAGAACTGTCTTTTTCCAGAACCGATTTTATTAAAGCATTGATGACTTTGTGAGCCACTATCACTCCTCTCCCTTTTTGAGGCAGAATATTCTCCACCCAGAAGCTCTTTACTCTTTGAAATGCCTCACTTACACTTTCTCCTCCCGGAGGTTTAACCAGAGTAGGGTCTTTCTCCCACCTGGAGTATAAATCTGGATATAAACTTCTTACCTCTGAAACCTTCATTCCCTCCCATTTTCCTTGTCTAAGTTCATTTAACCTGCTGTCGGTGAGAACTTTTATTTTGTGAAATTTGGCTATCTCCACAGCAGTGGCATAAGCGCGGGAGAGTTTACTGGAATAGATATAATGGATGGCTGTGGGAGCTAATTTTAAGGCAATAGTTCTCGCTTCTTCTTTCCCTTGATTATTTAAAGGAATATTTAGCCCCCCTTGAATCCTATTTTCCCGGTTCCAATCCGTCTGACCGTGCCGCACCAGGATTATTTCCGGCAATGTTTTCCCTCTTTTGCTGATATTTCTCTACAGTATTCATAGGGGGTCTTTCAATAAAGGTAAATTCTTCTTTTTTCAAAAAGATCTTCTCTCCCCTTCCCTTGACAAGTTTAAACTCATCGGAAACCTTTTCCTTGAGAGAGATGATGCCTCGCTCCTGCAGTCGGGTAAAAAAGGTATGAAGTATGGCAAATGACATCTCACCCAACTCAGATAAACTCCGGTTTCTGTGAACCCTTTTATCCAGATCTACCTGTGCCAAAGCCTTCAATCCCCACTTCTCATAAATGTCTATAAGTAAACCTATTTCTACCCCATAGCCGACCCGAAAGGGAACCGCTTCTAAAATTTCTCTTCTACCGGCATATTCACCCGATAAAGGCTGCAGAAAACCGGAAAGTTCAGGGTAAAAATTAGCTAAAAGAGGCCTCACCAGAATTTCAGTGACTCTACCCCCACCTGCGGGCTTCACCTTCTTTCCCATTACCAGAGGTCTCTGATAAAATGCTTTGACATACTTAATATGCTCATATTCCAAAAGTGGTCCCAATATCCCATAAACGAATTTAGGATGAATATTTTTAATATCAGCATCTATCCAGGTAATGATATCTCCCTTTAAAAGATAAAGGCTCTTCCAGAGATTTTCCCCCTTACCGTTAGTAGTTCCATACTCCGGAAGATAGTCACTGGCTAAATAAACCCTGGCTCCAGCTCGATGAGCTAATTCCCTCGTTCTATCAGTGGAGCCGCTATCTATAACTGCAATTTCATCTAAAAGAGGATACTTGTCTTGCAATTCTTCCTTTATTACCTTAACCTCTTGAGCAATTGTCTCCTCTTCATTTAATGTGGGGAAGGCCAAACTAATCGTAAGACCTTTCTTCTTCTTTAATCTTACCAGCCGAGTTATATTGGAAAAAGAGGAGTGATGATAAGTATTACTATCTATCCACTCATCTAATTTCATTATTAGCTCCCTCCAGAGATGAGAATTGAATTACTACTTAAATTTACTCTCTAATAAAGTTTTGTCAACAAGAGCTTTTTGCAGTAACAGGGCAAAGTTGACTTTTAAAAAAGAAATGGTAAACTTTTAAAAAATAGAAAGAGGAAGGAGGTGGAAAACAGAAAAGATAATTCTGGAAAAAAGAGAAAAGTAAACCCTGTTAGATAGAGAAGTTTATTTAGCGGGGTAAAAATTTAATAAGAAAGGAGGAGGTGGATGAAACTCAAGGTTATTGGTATAGTGTTGTTAGCTCTGTTGGTGAGTACATCTTTTGCGTTTGGAGCTGTTAAAAACCCCGATACCATCGTTCATGCAACCATAGGTGGACCTGAGACGATGGATCCACACTGGAGTTACGATACTGCCAGTGGAGAGGTTATCTACCATACCTATGATTGTTTAATAAACTACAAGGGTGGAAGCCTTTCAGAATTCGTTCCAATGGTGGCAACTGAGGTCCCATCAGTAAAGAACGGTCTCATCAAAGACGATGGTTTAACGTACATCTTTCCCATAAGGAAAGGAGTTACTTTCCACAACGGAGATACTCTCACCCCGGAAGATGTTGAGTACAGTTTTGAGCGAGGAATGATATTTGACAGGTCTGGTGGACCAATGTGGATGATCTTAGAGCCACTCTGTGGTATAGGTAGCATAGAAGCCGTAGCCACCAAAGCTGCTGGGGTTGAGAATTACGGCGATATGTTTGATGGAGATAAGCTTAAACCAGAGTATAAAGATGCGATGGTGAAAGTCTTCACCGAGTATGTAGACAAAGCAGTAGAAGTTCAAGGCGATAAGGTGATCTTCCATCTGGCACAACCTTATGCTCCTTTTCTGAACATTGTTGCTCACTCTGGTGCCTGGGGCTCAATAATAGACAAGAAATGGTCTATAGCCCAGGGTGCCTGGGATGGTAAGGCAGATACCTGGTGGAAGTATCATGACCCTAAGTGTGAGGAGAACCCTCTTTATGCTATTGCCAATGGTAGCGGTCCCTTCATCCTGAAGAAATGGGTACCAGAAGAAGTCGTCATGCTGGAGAGATTCGATGAGTACTGGCGGGGTCCAGCAAAGGTTAAAAACGTCGTCATAAAGGGAGTAAATGAGTGGACTACGAGAAAGTTGATGCTTAAGACAGGTGATGCAGATATGGTTTACGTTCCACCAGCGAATGTGGACGAAGTTAAAGGAATGGAGGGTGTAAGGGTTATAGAAAAACTTCCAACTTTATCAAACGCCGTCAGTATGTTCCCATGGACTATAAATGCTAAAGGTAATCCTAACATAGGTAGCGGAAAATTGGATGGGGAAGGTATACCAGCTGATTTCTTCTCCGATATACATGTGAGAAAGGGATTCTCTTATCTATTCCCCTACGACCTTTTCATAGAAAAGGCACAAAAGGGAAGAGCTATAAGGAATCCGGGTCCCCTGGTGAAAGGTCTGTTGGGATACTCGGATGATTCTTCACTCTTCTATAATTTCAGCTTATCCAAAGCCGAAGAAGAACTCAAAAAAGCATGGGATGGCAAGCTCTGGGAGAAAGGCTGTAAATTCAACATCTTCTACAACGCAGGAAATGATACACGTAAAGCGGCATGTGATATGATAGCGGCATATGCAAGGTTGATAAATCCGAAATTCAAGTTAACACCGGTGGGTGTCCAATGGTCATCCTATTTGAAACAGTTCCTTTCAGAGAAACTGCCCATCTTCACTATAGGTTGGCTGGCAGACTATCCAGATCCACACAACTGGATTCCAACTTACCTTGGAAGTTCTGGGACCTACAGTAGTTTCTTTGGTAAAGCATATGTAGAATTTGCTGAAAAGAATATAGACCCTTTAATAGATAAGGCGATTGAGTCAACAGATCCAGAGGAAAGGGCGGAAATCTACAAAAAA
>JAYEHT010000064.1:0-3925 GCA_034659655.1 Candidatus Aerophobota bacterium
GTTAAGCATTCCCTGAGAGAGGTAGATATTTGTATCATCCACAATGTTATGACTATGCACTTTAATCTTGCTTTAACCTCTGCTCTTGATGAGATTGTTGATGAGCTTTCCGGAAGGGTAAAGTTTTACTTCTGGTGCCATGATGCCACCTTAATTAATCCGGATTATGAGATTAAAGAACCCTGTCGGTATCCTTATAATCTCCTGAGTAAGTTTCATCAAAATGCTACCTATATTAGTGTCTCAAGATGGAGAAAAAAGCAGTTTTCTCAATTATTTGGTGTCTCCGAGGGTCTAATTAGAGTCATTCCCGATGGTATAGATATAAAGTCGTTCTTAAGAATCTCGGACCCGATATGGAAAATGGCTTCTCGGGAGAGGATTTTTGATGAAGATTTAGTTATGCTCTTTCCTTCCAGAATTGTTAAAAGGAAAAATTATGAGCTGGCAATTAAGATAACCGGCCAGATAGTTGCCTCAGGTAAAAGGTGTAAACTATTGGTAACTGCCCCCCTCGACCTCCATAATTTTAGCTCCAGACAATATCATGGTTATCTGCGAGGTCTCATAAAAGAGATGAGGCTAGAAAGTTATGTGCTTTTTCTTAGTGATTTGAAAGATAAATATGGATTAGAGATCGGGTATCATCAACTGTGGGATCTTTATAAGATTTGTGATTTATTGCTGATTACTTCTTTTGAGGAAGGTTTCGGGATTCCGCTTTTGGAAGCAGCGATAATGAAAATGCCCATTGCTTGCACGCGTATACCACCGCTATCGGAGATTGCAAAAGATAGGGCTCTCTTTTTTGAACCGGATGAGAATCCTTCCAGTATTGCTCAGAAAATAGTGAATTATCTCAAGCTACAGCCAACTTACTTTATGTTCAAACGGATAATATCCAGGTTTTCCTGGGAGGCTATTTATAGGGACTATCTGAGGAGTTTACTTGATTAGCCGACATTATTTAGAATTGAGAAACAAAAAATAAGGATTAGAGGATTAGAGGATTAAAGGATTAGAGGGAAAACAAAAACCAGAGAACCCAAAAAAGCAGGATTAAGAAAAGTATTTTTGTAACTTTCGATGCTTAATTCTTAACTCTATGAACTATAAGCTATATTAATGGAGTAAAAATGGGAGAGCTTATTTTTATTATTGGTGGAGCAAGAAGTGGGAAAAGCCGCTATGCGGTGGAATTGGCAAAAAAGGCGGGAAAAGAAGTAGTTTTTTTAGCTACAGGTATTGCGAAAGATGAGGAGATGAAAAATCGTATAAAATTGCACAGAGAATCCCGTCCTTCTTCCTGGAGAACTATTGAAGAAGGGAAAGACCCTCTCGGGGTGCTTATAAACCTTAAGGAAAACTATAAGGTAGTTATTTTAGATTGCTTAACTTTTCTCATTTCCAACTTATTACTCGATGGAGTGAAGGAAGAACTTATTTTAAGAAAGATAAAGAGATTGGCTGAAATTACTTTAAAAACTGATTATAAGCTGATAATAGTTTCCAATGAGGTGGGAGAAGGGGTAGTTCCTCATACTCAATCAGGGAGAGATTTCAGGGATATAGTGGGGATGGCTAATCAGATAATAGCTGATTATGCTCAGGAGGTTTACCTGATGATGGCCGGGATTCCTCTTAAGTTGAAGGGAGAAGAAAGGTGAGAAAGATAATGAAAACTGTGGAAGAGATTAAGCCTATTGATGAGGAGCTTATGAAACAAGCTCAAAGGAGATTAGATAATCTTACTAAACCTAAGGGGAGTCTGGGAAGAGTAGAGGAACTCGCCAGAAAAATAGTGGGTATTACAGGAAGAATAGAGCCTGCCCTTGAAAAAAAGGTAATTTTTGTTATGGCTGGGGACCATCGGGTAACCGAGGAAGGAGTGAGTGCTTATCCTATGGAAGTTACCTCTCAGATGGTATACAATTTCCTTCGGGGAGGGGCAGCAATTAATGTATTGGCAAAAAAGGTGAAAGCAAAAGTGATTGTAGTGGATATGGGGATAGCTAAAAGCTTAAAATCTCATCCGAATTTACTGAGAAGAAAAGTAGGCTATGGAACAAAGAATATAGCTAAAGGTCCCGCAATGAGTAAAGAAGAGGCTATTGAATCTGTTACTGCAGGAATTGAGGTATTTGAAGATGAGTTAAAAACAACTGGTATTGATATAGTGGGGACAGGAGATATGGGTATTGGCAATACAACAGCAAGTAGTGCCATTGTATCCTGCATAACAGGCTCCAGAGTTGAGGAGGTAACAGGGAGAGGAACTGGAATAAGTGATGAAGCTCTCCAGAAAAAGCTAAGGGCAATTAAGGAAGCATTAAGAATTAACCGTCCCCACCCCGAGGATCCTCTAGATATATTAAGCAAGATAGGAGGATATGAGATAGCAGGTTTAGCTGGATGCATTTTAGCGGCTGCAAGATATAGAGTTCCTGTTATACTGGATGGATTTATCTCTACAGCATCTGCCTTAATTTCTGTTAAATTTTCCCCAAAAGTAAAAGATTATTTAATTTCCTCTCATAATTCGGTGGAGAAGGGACATAAAGTTGCTCTCTTTTACCTTAGCCAGAAGCCTCTGTTTGATTTAAGTATGCGTTTAGGAGAAGGGACCGGGGCTGGTTTAGGGATAGAGTTAGCTGATATTTCTGTTAAAATATTGACACAAATGGCTACCTTTGAGGAAGCAAGAGTATCCAGAAGAAAAGGCAGGATTAGAGGATTAAAGGAAAAGCCAAAAAAAACCAGAAAAACCAGAAAAACCAGAAAAGGCAGGATTAGAGGATTAAAGGATTAGAGGATTAAAGGAAAAGCCAAAAAAAACCAGAAAAACCAGGGAAACCAGAAAAACAGGATTAAAGGGGACAAGGATTGAGAAATTTTATCATTGCCTTGCAGTTTTTAACTATACTTCCTCTGGGGAAAAAGGTTAATCTAAAGGAAGAAAACTTAGCTTCTTCTACAGTTTTTTTCCCTCTTGTAGGAATAATTATAGGAATGTTTCTTATCTTAATTGATAGGATAACCCCTTTTTTCTCCCCACCTATGAGAACCGCTTTAATAATGATAGGATGGATAGGGATTACAGGTGCTCTCCATTTAGATGGGTTTGTTGATACTGTAGATGGCTTTGCTGCTGGTGGAAAAAGAGAAGATATATTGAGGGTAATGAGAGATAGCTTTGTGGGAGCCAAAGGGATTGTTGCTTTAATTTCTCTTTTGATGCTGAAATTTTTTCTCTTATTGGAGATAAACCCGGAATATAAGAGTTATGCTCTGCTTTTTGCTCCTGTTATGGGGAGGTATTCCATAGTAATAGGAACGTATCTTTCTCCATATGCTCGAGAAGAAGGATTGGGAAAAGCATTTTTTAATCATAAGACAATAAAAGATGCTCTTTGGCCAACTCTACTAGTGATTATTGTAGGGTTAGCTCTATTTAATCTTGCAGGTCTTTATCTGATAGGTTCAAACTTACTGGTAAGTATACTTTTAATAGCCTATATTAAAAAACGGATAGGGGGACTTACAGGAGATACCTTAGGGGGATTAAATGAGATTATCGAACTTACCACTCTTTTTTCTATTTATCCTGTTAGATAGTAGGAACATCTAACGGGGTTTACTTCCTCTCTAAAAATTGGAAAGTTTTTAGCTGATAGACTATAAATAAGCCTCCGATTGACATCTAAGAAGTTTTATATACAATATTTAAAAATTGGCAACAGGGAAATTTTGACAATAATACTATTTATAATTATAGGGGTAAAATATGTATTTAGATAGGCCTTTGAGAGAATTTGTAGAAGAGACATCATCAAAAACTCCAACGCCGGGAGGAGGAAGTGTAGCTGCTCTGGTAGGATGCTTAGGGACTTCTCTCATCTGCATGGTGGCTAATTTCACCATAGGG
>JAYEHT010000065.1:0-3871 GCA_034659655.1 Candidatus Aerophobota bacterium
CTCCAGGGCAGAGTTGGTCTCTTTTATCTCTTTTATGGGGGGGAATAAGAGGTGAGGAATATCCACATAATCGGCTAATTCCACTGTCTTGGGGTCTATTAATAAAAACTTAACTTCCTCAGGAAAAGATTTATATAGGATACTGATGATAAGAGAATTTATACATACGCTCTTTCCCGAGCCTGTAGAACCCCCTATAAGAAGATGGGGTAAGGATTCCAGATTAATCCAGACCGTATCGCCCGCAATATCCTTTCCCAGAGGAAGAAAGAGTTTGCTTTTTGATTCCCTGAATACCTCCTCTTCCAGAAGCTCTCTTAGATAAACAAAATTTACCCTCTTTTTGGGAACCTCAACTCCTATAAGGGATTTTCCCGATACGGGAACCTCAATACGAATATTAGAAACAGCTAAAGAGAGAGCTAAATCATTGGAAAGTCTCATTACTTTATTTACTTTTATTCCCGGAGCTAACTTTATTTCAAATCGCGTGATTGCTGGACCTTCTTTAATTTCAGCAATTTCTACCTCTACTCCAAAATCTTTTAAGGTCTGTTTTAATTTTCTTCCCGCTATTTCTACCTCATTGTTTGCCTTTCCCTGTTTAGGGATGGAGTTTAATAAATGGAGAGGAGGAAGAACAAAAGAGGGAGTTTCTTCCCCATCTTTATCTTCTGTCTTCCTCTTTTCTATTTTCTCAAGAGAAGAAGCTCTTTTTTTTCTAAGAAGATTTTTTCTTAATCTTCTTTTAGCCAGAAAAGGGGAAAGATCGATAGTTAATAGTATGGAGAGAAGGAATACTCCTACAAGAATAACAGAACTTCCCGCGGTGCCAAATAGAGGAAGAAAAATCTTATTTAAGAAGAAAAATCCTAAGATTCCTCCTCCATAAAGAAAGGATTCTATATCTAATCCTATTAAATAGAGGGATGAGCAAAAAGCGATGAAAAAGAGAGCTAATCCTGCGCCTTTCCAGGAGAAGATCTCTGTTTTTCCCCGCTTAAACTTGACTACACTCATCCTGAATATAGCCAGAGGAAGAAGAAAAGCTCCTATTCCCAGAGCAAGGTAAAGATATGTAGCTATGAGAATTCCTAAACGACCAATATAATTAGATGGAGAAATTTCAGGATGAGAGGTAAAAATAGGGGATTTAGAGGGAGTGTAAAAGAGGAGACTGACTAAAATAAGAACCCCTATTATAATAAGAATACTTGCCAAAACTCCATTTTTCTGTTTTTCTTTAAACAAAAGGCTTATCCCCTGCATAGAATTCAGTAGTCAGAAGCCAGAATTCAGAATAGAACAAGGCTAATCAGGATTCAGTAGTGAGAATACAAGTAAACTTAAGAAGAATTTGAATTTCTCTCTTTAATTCTGTATCCTTCAATATTTCTTCTGGCTCCTGAATTCTGGATTCTCCACCAATGAAGCTGCAATATTAATATTTTAGAATAACTTTAGTAAATATTGTTCAAATCACCAAATCCGGGTTTAATATTCTTCGTAATGAGTGTTAAACCGTAGGTCATAGCTGTATTAGTATTCACTTTGGGGGCAAGTTTTTACAACATCTCGAAAGAAAGCACAAGGGGTGGTAAACCCTGTTAGATGTCTGCCCTGTTGGATATTCATTATTCCGGAGGATTTACTATCTAACAGGGTAAAGTGCAAAATAATTATGAGAAATAATCGAACAGCGAAGATTGAAATCTCATCAATGATTTTCTATTTTACTCAATATCCATAACTTTAATATCGAACGTAGTCTCTTTACCAGCTAAAGGGTGGTTTAGGTCTAAAGTTACCTTATCTTCCTCTATCTTTGTAACCTGAGCTGACATTGTTCGCCCTTGTTGAGTTTGGACGGATATCTTTTGTCCTGCTTCTACCTTCTTTCCTTTAAATGCACCTTTGGGAACCCCTCTTACTAACCCCCCTTTTCTCTTTCCAAATCCCTTCTCTGGAGGAAGTGTAATCTTTTTTTTCTCATCTTTCTTCATCCCTATAAGCTCCTCATCGATCCCAGGCAGAATTTCACCAACTCCTGCTTTAACTTCCACAGGTTCCTTACCTTCAGTAGTTGCAAAGACTCTACCATCTTTTAGTTTGCCGCTAAGGTGCAGTTTTACCTTATCTCCTTTCTTTATCGGCATACTTCTCCTTTGTTTTATTGTTTTATTAAATTCTTTCCGGGTCTTACTTGAATTTATTATAACACATTGAACATAAAAATCAACCAGACGAATTAAATCTCGGAAAAACTGAAAAGGATGGGCATCCGAGATTCTCTTGACTATTTTCTAAAAAACCGATATATTATAAAAAATAGAAGTTGACAGAGGGAAAAGATGCAAGTTCCTTTACTCAATTTAAAAGCGCAGTACAAAAAGATAAAGGATGAGATTAACTCTTCTCTTTCTAGAGTTGTAGAACGTCAACTCTTTATTCTTGGTCCCGAGGTTGAGGATTTAGAGAGGAGAATCGCTTCTTACTCGGAAGCTAAATTTGCTATAGGTGTAGCCAGCGGCAGCGATGCCCTCCTTCTTTCTCTGAGAGCTCTGGGGGTAGGTTATAAAGATAAGGTAATTACCTCTCCCTTCACTTTTTTTGCCACTGCAGGGATGATACATAATGTGGGGGCAAGACCTCTATTTGTGGATGTAAAGCCGGATACTTTTAATATTGATCCGGAGAGACTTTTAGGGTGTGTTGAAGAAATCTGTAAACAGACTAATAATCGACTGAAAGCTATTATTCCTGTTCACCTTTTTGGGCAGATGGCGGATATGGATCCCATTATAGCTCTTGCCAGAAAGTATAAGATTAAGATAATTGAAGATGCTGCTCAATCAATAGGAGCGGAGTATAATGGCTATAAAGCTGGCTCCATAGGTGATTTGGGCTGTTTTTCCTTTTATCCTTCAAAAAATTTAGGTGGATATGGTGATGGGGGAATGATTGTAACCAGTGATGAGGGTCTGGCTCATAAAGTAAGAATGCTTCGAGCTCATGGAGAAAAATCTAAATACATCCACTCCTTTATTGGCTATAATAGCAGATTAGATGCTTTGCAGGCAGCCATATTAAGAGTAAAGCTGAAATATCTGGATGATTGGTCAAAGAAAAGGGAAGAGAATGCTCGGTATTATAATAAAAGATTTATAGAAGAAGAATTAGCCTCTAAGGGGAGTGAGAAAGAGGGGAGCGGAAATCCTCTTATCCTTTCTTGCACGATAAAAGAGAGAAGGCATATTTATCACCAGTATGTCATAAGGGTTAAAAAGGGTCTTCGGGATGCACTGCAGAATTTCTTAAAAGAGAATGGGATTGGAACAGCTATCTATTATCCCCTTCCTTTGCATCTTCAGGAGTGTTTCCGGTATTTAGGTTATAAAAGTGGGGATTTTCCTGTAGCCGAGAAAATTTCAGAAGAGGTTCTATCTCTACCTATTTACCCTGAATTGACTCGGAAGATGCAGGATTATGTGGTGGATAAAATAAAGGAGTTTTTTAAAAAGGAAAGCTCAGAATGATAGATAAGGAGCTTCTTAAGATTTTAGCGTGCCCCAGATGCAAGGGAGAGCTTATTCTTAGAGATGATAAATTAGTCTGTTTAAAGTGCAAAAAGTATTATCCCATTAAGGAAGGAATTCCCATAATGCTTGTAGAGGAAGCAAAGGATTTAAATGAAGAAGAGTCCCAAGATATTTAAAGGATAACAAAAGATGAATGTCTCTATTATTGGTACAGGTTATGTAGGGTTAGTTACCGGAGCTTGTTTTGCAGAAATAGGCAATAATGTTATCTGTGTAGATAATGATGAGGAGAAGATTGAGGAATTAAAAAGAAACAAAATGCCTATTTACGA
>JAYEHT010000066.1:0-3864 GCA_034659655.1 Candidatus Aerophobota bacterium
GCGTATAGCAACAGCCCGAAAGCTATTCTCTTGCCTCTTCCCCGCCACTCTGACAACATCACCTACCTTCAAGTCCGGAAGAGAAGAAAGTTGCCTCTTATCACTGAAATTGATAATTACTTCCTGTTTTTGGGGAGTCTGGATAACAAACGTGTCATTTTTTATCTGGAGTATCTCTCCCAGCAGACCATGTCTCCACATACCTCTTTTTTCCCGGTATACAAACTGGAGAACAGGCATTTTACTTTCAGCTGCCTTCTCTTCCAGTTTTTTGTTCACTCCACTTACAGCCAAAATTGCGGATCCTCCTATCACCAGCACTAACAAAAAGCTAATGAGTAATTTAAACGACCTCCTGTAGGAGATATCATACCGGGTAACAAGCAGACTGGCGAGAATAAAAAAAGCTATGGCAGCAATCATCCACTCGTAAGGGAACGATTCAAGAAATGCAAGTAATCCCACCTTACCCATGGAGAGAAACTCAAGATTTCCCGAGCTTCTTAGATAAAAAAGGGTAACGTTGATAAAAAGAGTAGCCAGCACAAGAGAAAGCGCAAATCCTCCCCCTAATCCTAATTTTCTCGCCACAAATACGTAGCGAGAGCGAGGGGTTATATGCTCGTCCCTTATTTTCCCCATAACTTTATCTTCTACATTAACCTTCTCTTCTTCATTCATCGCCCGGCTCACCTCCTTTTTCCTCACATACGGCTTTAAGAACAGCCTTTCCCCTTGAAATTAAGGTTCCTACCGTTCCTATCGGGATTCTCAGTATATCGCTGATCTCCTGATAGGATTTATCCTCAAAATAATGCAAGATAAGTGGTTCTCTGTATTTTGGTTTTAACTCACTCACATATTTTCGCAGCCTCTTCTGCATCTCCTCCTTAATGAGCTTATCTGTGGGAGAATCATGGTTGCTCATCACTGGCACACCGGCGTCTTCCCAGGAGATGCTCTTCCTTCTTGAGCTCTTTTTTACATAATTTATGCCCTCATTGTGAGCAATCCGGTAAATCCAGGATGAGAACTTTCTTTTGATATCAAAGCCGTAAAGATTCCTGTAGGTTTTAATAAACACGTCCTGCAGGAGATCTTCGGCTGCATGAGGATCATTTGTGAGGTATCGAAGAAAGCGATAAAGACCCCGCTGGTAACGTCTCACGATCTCTGCGTAAGATTCACTATCTTCCGTACGTACCTTGTATATGAGCTCCTCATCAGATAAATCGGTAAGCTTGTCTTGCCCGCTGCCCATTAGGTGGTCCTTGTATAGTATATACAAAAAATATTTCAGTTTATTTCAAACATATATACCATTGCAGAAAATGCACTCTCTGCTTAGCTCTATAGTCCCATATTATTATATTTTACCCAATCTACAGAAAAAGGCAACGACCCGTTTTTCCTCAAAAAATTGTTGATTGTTTGCAAGAAAAAAAGGGCAGAGTTGTATTACTATATAAAAGGAAATAATCTAAACCAAAAAGGAGAAAGCAAAGTGTATAAAGGAAAAGCAAGAGAATGGGCAGCACTCACCATTGCAAGTTTAGCAGGAGCACTGCTTTTTTTGATTGCCACCCCTGCGCTGGCATGTGATTTTCGCTTCAGCTACGAGAGAATAAATGCTCCAATGGGAACAACCGGTGAGGTCGGGGTCCAGGTCGAGAAAACACACAAAAGATGCACCATGGATGATCCATTAGATTACCAGTTTGAGGGAGAACACATACAGATTTTAGGTGAGAGCCAATGGGAGAAGGTGGACTCCCGAGTGTACGAGAAGTATCTGTTGGTATCACTGAGCTCTCCTGGAGAGGGATTTTTACGCATCTCCTGTACCTGCTCTAAAGAAGGATACCAGGAAGCAACTTTGCCCATCCTGGTTACTGAAGGTAGCAAGACCTGGGAGGCGGCCTGGGAGGGGGGGTATCCATACACAGCCGAGTTGGACAGAGAGATTCAGAGTACTGTAGGTGAGCCTGAACTGGATAAAAATAGTTTAACCCTCGGCTCCCTCAAGTTAGAGCTTCCATATATTCCAGAGGAGCTGAGAGGCTACAGTGAATCTGTACGAGTTTTCTATACCGAAGAAAAGAAGCAGATACACCCACTGCTTCTGGTGAGCGAGGACTTTTTCCTTCGCTTTGATCAGTACCTCGCTTTGTAGCATGGGTGAGGAGCCTGTAGAGTACCATCACCAAGTGCTCTGAGGAGAAAAATTGTAGGGAACCTTAAAGAAAAGGAGAGTTTATAGATGACTACTATACACAATAAGAGAAAACTAACATATTGTATCTTAGGGGGGCTCGTACTATTTACTGTTCTTGTCGTGTTCTCTGGTGGAGAACTCGCCTCTTGGGCGGAAGATTTAGTTTCAGGCCGTAAAGGGAACAGTTTCACTTCCAGCAGTACATTTGACGATGCAAGGAGCAGAGGTTTCGGAACCCCGGAGAGTTTCGGTTCTTCCTCTCAAGAAAGAGCCTTTCACATTCCCGGCTCCCCTGGGAAGAGCCAAAAATCATACTTCGTACACCATCAGCTCCAGAAAATCATTGTGCTGGGTTTATTTTTGTGTGCAGGGGCACTCATCCTCATCACAGCAAAATTTGCCTACCGGAAGCTACTCCTCATTGGTTCTGTGGCTGTGTTAGGATTTTACCTGGGAGGATTTCTCTGTCCTCTCTCCGCACTGCAAAATATTATTCTCAAATGGCAGACAGGGTATCTTGTGCTTTTTCTTGGTGGGCTGGTTGGTGTAGCCGTTCTCTTAGGAAGAGTGTTCTGTGGATACGTCTGCCCCTTTGGAGCAATGCAGGAGCTTTTACATATCAAAAAACTGGGTAGAAGGGTCCCTGCGTGGGTGAACCGTTGCTTGGGTATGGTAAAATACGGCTTGCTGGTATACGTAGTTCTCCACGTTCTCACCCGTGGAAGTATCATATTTCAGGGATACACACCTTTCAAGAGCCTTTTTACCTTTGGCGGCACGCCTTTTGCTATTGGAATAACTGCCCTGGTAGCAGTTCTGTCCGTGGTAGTTTATCGCCCTTTCTGTAGATATTTGTGCCCTCTGGGAGCCTTTCTTGGTCTTCTCTCTCGCTTGAGTGTGTGGAAACTTAAAGTAAGCCCTGGCTGTATAAGCTGTGGACGATGTCAGAGACAATGCCCTGTCGACGCCATAAAGGGAGACAGGGATACAGAGTTTCGGGTGGATCCCACAGAGTGTATCCTGTGCGGTGATTGCCAGAAAGGATGTCCCACACAAGCTATCTCACTGGGGAGCAGAGGAAGAAACGAGAGTCTGTGTAGAAAAGAAGGGAGCATTCTTTATTAAAGGACCATTTTTCAGCTATTTGACTTTTTTTGTTTTGTGTTATTATTTTAAAAAATATAACACAAAGGAGGTATCTTTGTCTGGCTCAAGAAAGGTTATGGAAAAGATTTTGAGGAAGAAAAATGAGAGATCGAAAAAGTGGATACTGGCAAAAAGCCGGTTCTCTGAAATAATGGTGGGCCCCATGGTGGGTGCATCACTGGTTACAATTTTCGGTGGTGTGAAGGTTGAGGGGATAGGACCTCTGTTCTTTGTGAGCCTCCTTATCACTGCTGGTACATTTTTTCTCATACTCACGCCACTGCCCAACCGGAGGTGGAAAGCAAGAGAGGAGGGAAAACCATACATCATTTAAAGGCTATACAGTTGTAGCCTGTGGGATGCTGCGAAGGCGAATGAGACTTTCCCTTACCATAATAAGGCAGCTTTTTTAGATACTGTAGGTATCTTTGATGAGTATTCTAAAAATTCCTCTGAGAAGATTCTCAATTTTTCTGACTGGATGAGGCTGCAGATAGAGCCTT
>JAYEHT010000067.1:0-19340 GCA_034659655.1 Candidatus Aerophobota bacterium
ATTCCGATGGAGGGTCGACGGATAAAACCAAGGAGATAGTAAAAAAAACCAGTATTTATACCGATTTAGACACAATTCTTATTGATCATCCTATCCATCCAGCAGCAAGTTTTTCCACTCCGTATCATGGTATCCCGGGTAAAGGGAGCGCTTACAAAGCTATTTTTGAGACAGCCTGTAAATTGAAAGCAGAGGTCTGTGTGTTGGTCGATTCTGATCTGCGGAGTATTACCCCTGAATGGATAGAATTTCTGGCTGGTCCAATACTCCTAAAGGGTTATGATTATGTATCCCCTCTTTATTCTCGCCATAAGTACGATGGCACTATCACCAATTCCATTGTATATCCATTAACGAGAGCTCTTTATGGTAAGAGGATACGCCAACCTATAGGAGGAGATTTTGGAGTATCTAAAAAGATGGTCAAATCATATTTAGCAAAGGATGTCTGGGAAACAGATGTAGCTCGTTATGGTATAGATATATGGATGACTACTGTAGCTATAAATGAAGGAGCTAAAATATGTCAGTCCTTCCTGGGAGCTAAGATACACGATGTTAAGGACCCCGCTCAGGCTTTAGGAGATATGTTTAAACAGGTGGTAAACACTCTTTTTTATCTAATGTGTGATTATGAGGAGCATTGGAAAAAGGTTACCCAGGCTAAACCCACAGCTATGTATGGATTTTGCTCTGAGATTCCTCCTGAGCCTTTATCGGTGAATCTTAACTCTATTGTAGAAAAGTTCAAAAAAGGAGTAGAAGACAATAGGGAATACTGGTCGACTTTTCTCCCTTCACAAAGAGTGAAGGAGTTGGAAGAGATATCCTTTCTTAGTCTGGGCAAATTCAATTTTTCTCCGGAACTATGGGTGAAGATAATATATGATTTTGCTGTTGCTTATCCTCAAATAAGGTCCTCTTCGGAGAAAGAGTTTGATAAACTCGTACATTTTGATAAACTTGTAAATTCTCTTATCCCTATTTATTTTGGAAGAACAGCCTCATTTGTTATTGAAACAGAGGATATGCCCACTTATAAGGCAGAAGATAAAATCGAGCATCTGTGTAATAAATTTGAGGAATTAAAACCTTATTTAATAAAAAGATGGGATTCTTTAAAAAGAGATGCCTCTTATTCTCCTTAAAACTCTCTTTTTCTTAAAAATAGATAGGTTATAATTAGCATCGCACAAATATAAATTAGGCTATACAAGAACGCTTTGCCTGTATATATAAGGCCAAGAGGAATGTCTTGAACCGCCTTTTCCCTTACATTAAAATACTCCAGATTGGGTAGAATCCAGCTAACAAACTTGAGGAGAAGGCTTCCCACCCCTTTCGTCTTCTCTCCTAAAAACTTAAGCTGAGGGTTAAGGTGTCCGATTAAATAGATAAGGAATGTAAATATAGTGCTGTTAAAACTTGCAGAACAGAAAGAGGAAAACATAATAGCAATAGAGGTAATAACTGCTGTCTCCAGAAAAATAAAGAACAAGGTTTTCAATATAGTTATTCCTATTATATCCTCCTTAAAATAGAGGAGGGCAAAGAGAGCGAGGCCTGTTATGAGTAAGCTTGATAAAATAATCCAGATTATTCCCAAAAAATTACCGAGGATAAAGCTTAGCCTGTCCACAGGTTTTGAGAGAAGAGTATAAATAGTTTTGTTTTCAATTTCTTTAGAGATGCTTTCTCCTCCAAGGAAAATAGCTATTAGGGCAGTGAAGAAGGAGATACTTGCCAGCCCCATATCTTTTATGATTTTTAACTGGGCAGTAAAAGTCAAAAATTCAAATAATTTAGAGAGCAGTATTAAGCCGATAGCGAAAAATAAAAACAGAATGAAAATCTTATTTCTCCAACCTTTTCGGAATACATTTTCAGAAATAGCCAGGATTATTCCCATAATTTAATCTTCTTTATCTATTTTCTCTCTTTATCTGTTTTATAGCTAACGCCGCTCCATCCAAATTTAATCCGGAGTGTCTTAAAAAAGGAAGCTTCCTCTAATCTAATTAAGTTTGCTTTACACTCGGCTTTTTCTACTTTAATTGTATCTCTATTTTTGAGTTCAAAGCCTATTTGACCATCAATGGTAAGTAAGACTTTATCAGAGGGGGGCTCGAGTATAATTTCTATCTTATTTTTTTGGGAAATGATAAGGGGTCTTACGGATAAAGTATGGGCGCAGATAGGGGATAGGATTATCAATTTCAAATTTGGATGAACCACAGGTCCCCCTGTAGAGAGAGAGTAAGCGGTAGACCCTGTGGGGGTGGAGATAACCAATCCATCAGCAGCGTAAGTGGTGACAAACTCTCCAGAGACGAAAGTTTTAAGGTTTATAATACGAGAAACTGCTCCTTTACTTATAACTACATCATTTAATGCAAGAAAAGTTTTTATTTTCTTATCTTCTCTGAAGATATTTGTCTCCAACATTAACCGTTTTTCTATCATGTACTTTCCGGATAAAACTTCTTCCAGACTCTCTTTAAATTTGGAGGCTGGTATTTCAGTAAGAAATCCCAACCCTCCTAAATTAATGCCTAAAAGGGGAAGATTGTAAGGAGCAAAACTTCTTGCTGTTCTGAAGAAAGTTCCATCGCCTCCTAAACTAATGATAAAATCCGAATTTTTGCCTATTTTTTCCTTCTTACAGGCTAACTCAGGACGCTCGGTCTTTTCTGCTGCCTCAGGAGAAAGAAGAACTTTTATCCCCTTTTCTTTCAGATATTTTATCAGGGAGAGAGTATAGGAGACAATACCCTTTTTTTCTTTGTTGATTGTGATTCCTACCGTTTTATACATTTTTTATCTCACTATTTCTTTCACTACTTTAACTATTTTTTCTTTATTTAGTCCATATTTTTTAAGCAATTCTTTTCTTTCCCCTTGTTCAATGAATTTATCGGGTAAACCTATCCGTTTAATCTGGTATTTATCAACTGCCTTACCTCATCCAGAGCAGAGTTATAATACATCCTATTATCCCTCCTGTTATTACTTCCAAGGGAGTATGTCCTAATTTTTCTTTTAACTTCGGTTTTATGGATTTCTTATAAGAGAGATGAGAAAGAATCTCATTTAATAATTCTGCTTGCTCTCCCACTGCTCTTCGTACCCCCATAGCTTCATACATTGTAACTAAGGCAAAGATAAGAGTAATAATAAAGAAGGTAGACCTTATTCCCTCTTTTATTCCCACTCCTGTGAGCAGGGCTATAACCACAGCAGCATGAGAGGATGGCATTCCTCCCGGCTCTATAAAACGGTGTAATCTTATTTTTCTTTCTTTAATTATAGGGATTACTATTTTAATGCCTTGAGCAACAACATAGGCACAGATAACAGCCAATAATAATCTCTCTATAAGAAAAAGATAAAGAATTCTTGTCATTTTAATCCTATAATCCTGTCTTTTTGGTTTTTACCCCTTTAATCCTCTAATCCTATAATCCTGTCTTTTTGGTTTTTACCCCTTTAATCCTCTAATCCTATAATCCTGTCTTTTTGGTTTTTACCCCTTTAATCCTCTAATCCTATAATCCTGTCTTTTTTGTCTTCGTTTTCTTTGGTTTCCTTCATCTCTTCCCATTCTTTCAATTTAAATTCATCTTTTTCCTTTATCAGTATTTGAATCCTTTTTTCTACTTCTTCCAGCCTTTTTTCACAAAAACCTATCAGTTTCATCCCTTCTTCAAATCTATCCAAAGCTTCCTCAAGAGGAAGTTCTCCCTCCTCTAACTCCTGAGTAATCTTTTGCAATTTTTCTATCGCCTCTTCAAACTTCACTATTTTTCCTCCTCAACTTGATAAACTTGGGAATAAATCTTACCTTTATGTAACTTTACTTTTATCCTTTTCCCTTTCTTTACCTCGTGATATTCCTTAATTATCTTTCCCTGAGGATGGGTAAAGCAGATACTGTAGCCTCTTTTTAGAATGGATAAAGGAGAAAGGTCTCCCATCCTCTTTTTATAGAAAGAAATTTTTTCTTTCTCTTTTTTTAGCCTTCTCTTGCCTGAGGTGTATAATTTTTCTTTCTCTCTTTTCAGTTTCTCTTTCATTAAATCTATTCTTTTTTGAGGAGAAGTTTGCAAGAGCCTATTTTTTACACTGGTAAATTGATTCTTATCTAATTTAATTCTTGAGGAGAGAGAAAAAATCATCTTTTTCTCTAATTCGTCTATTTGCTGTTGAATCTCTTGAGGACGTCGATAAGGCTGCTTAAAGACAAAGGAGGCTTTTATCTTCTCTATCTTTGAGGAGGATAAATTTGTGTAGTTTTTCATTAAGGTGGACATCCTTTGAGCTCGAGTTTGTAACATCTCTATTAAATTCTCTTTTTTCGGGATTACTCTTTCTGCTGCTGCTGAAGGAGTGGGAGCTCTTCCATCGGCTACAAAATCAGAAATGCTTGTATCTATTTCATGCCCCACAGCGGAGATAATGGGAATGTGAGAATTGTAAATAGCTTCTGCTACTATCCTTTCGTTAAAACAGAATAAATCCTCAAAGGAACCTCCCCCTCTCCCTACAATTATCACCTCTACTTTTCCGTAATCATTTAAATTTTGCACTGCCTGGGCAATTTCTGCTGGGGCCTCATCTCCCTGAACTCTACAGGGAGATAGGACGATTTTTAGGTTGGGGAAGCGTTTATTGAGGACAGTAAGTATATCCTTGATTGCTGCTCCTTCAAGAGAGGTTGCTACTCCTATTCTCCGGGGAAGATAGGGAAGGGGAATTTTGTGCTCAGGGTTGAAATACCCCCTTTTTTCAAGTTCCTCTTTTAATTGCTCAAATTTAAGATAAAGGGCTCCTTTCCCCACAGGGAGAATCTCCTCTACATAAAATTGATATCTTCCCTGAGGTTTGTAGATTCCTATACTTCCTTTAGCTATTACCTCTAACCCGTCTTTGAGAGCAAGGTTTAACTCTGTAACTATATTTTGAAACATTACACAGGAGAGAAGGCTCTCTTTGTCTTTAAGAGAAAAATATAGATGTCGTGAAGGGAATTTAAGGTTTGAAATTTCTCCCCTTACCCAGACATCCTGGAGTTTCTCATCCTTCTCTATTTTTCTTTTTATATAATTTGTGATTTCATTTACGGTGTAAATATGTCCCTTTGGCATCTAAGTTTACCTCTTGATATTCCCTAATCCTCTATTCCTCTTTTCCTACTTTTTTCTTGATTTTTAATCCTCTAATCCTCTAATCCTGCTTTTACTTCTCTACTTTTAAGATAGCAAACTGCCCTTCCTTGTCAATAGAAATTGAGCAGTTGAGCAGACTCTCAAGGTGTGCGGCTACCGGGTACGAGAAAATTATTTATTCAAACCGGGATTCGGCAAGCTATTAGGTTGGCAGGCCTGGATAGGGGAGGGATAAGAGTCCCAATTACCTCTACATCCTGTGCCGGAAGGCAAAGGGCAGTTGAAGTGAAAAAGATAATGGAGAATACCGCTAAACTAACAAAGATTAATTTCTTAAGCATTTTTATCTCCTTGAGATTTATTAAGAAGTCCCTAATTATTGGAACAGTTTTTCTTGGTCTTCCCTCAGGTGTTATTGGTGTATACTCCATACTTTTTAGCCGAGTTAACTAAAGCATGAATGTTCTTCAAAGGCGTATCACCAGCCAGTACACGGTCGGGAATCTTTCCCTTAATTACCGCTATTGCTCTCTCAAGTGAGGTCATGTAACTTACTCCTCTACTATCCCAGATACATTGCCTGAGTAAAGATCTCCTCAAAATGGGGGGCGGCAGCCAATTCGATATAGTGGACGCGATGAGCTATAGTTTTTGTTCTGGCCCGCTCGCTGCGGGAGATCAGAGCCAGTTTGGCCCCCATACCAGCAGCGTTTCCGACCTGCCGAAAGCGGTCCAGAGAAAGCCGTGGCAACATCCCGATGGTTACTGCACTACCCACGTCTATGTAACTGCCAAAGGCTCCAGCGATAATCACCTTTTTGATTTCCTCCCGGGAGTGGTTCTTTGTCTGTAAGAGCACTTGAATACCGGCACGTATAGCTCCCTTAGCTAACTGTATCTCTCGCACATCCTTCTGGGTAATGGTAATTGCCGGACGTCCGTTTTGTTCTTCCTCGCTGGTCAGTATGAACTCGCGTTGTCCTTTATAGGTACGTACTCGGGGGTGATTGCCCATCCTGCCGCTTTTATCCAGAACACCAACTAAGTAGAGCTGAGCTATAGTGTCCACAATGCCAGAGCCACAAAGACCAACTGGTGGCAGTCCTCCAATGGTCTCATATTTGATCTGGTCGTTTATTAGTTGTAATCGCTCTATAGCTCCATTAGCGGCTCGCATGCCATCTTTAATATGGGCCCCTTCAAAAGCAGGGCCAGAAGCACAAGAAACACTGCTTATTTCCCCATCATCTATTAAAGAAACCTCGGTATTAGTACCGATGTCTATGGCTATCATTAAACCCTGGTCTTTCCGTACTTGTTCTGTGGCTAACAACATAGCCACATGGTCAGCACCCACAAAACCAGCAATATTGGGTAATAAATATATATAGGCTCCTGGAGCGATATTCAAGCCTATATCACGAGCCTTAACGTCTAAAGCCTTTCGTACTGCGGGGACAAAGGGAGAAGACGCTAACTGCTCTATCGGCAGGTGCAGGAATAAATGATGCATTGCGGTATTACCAACTATTACTACTTCCAGGATTTCCTCTAATTTAGTGTTGGTCTTACGGCATAGATTAGCTGCCAGCTGATTAAGTACTTCTACAACCACTTGCTGTAATTTTATGGCTTTAGCTGAAGATTCCATGGCATAAGTAATGCGAGAAACAATATCTTCTCCATAACTGATCTGAGGATTCATAATCCCCTCAGCAGCTAATGTTTGTCCACTACTTAGATCAAGTAAGTAACCAGCTATCTTGGTAGTACCCAGATCTATAGCCAGTCCTAATTGACGGCTGGGCCAAGAATTAATGGCTATCACCTCCTGATTGCGTAGTGAAATCTGAGCTTCCCAGTTCCAGGAGCGTAATAAAGGTAGGCTCTTTCGCAGCACATCCATATCAATATCATTGCAGTGGAGCTTGAACTCGTGATTTAGCCTTTCTATTACGCGCTCCTCATCACCCCGCAAATCTGACAGGGAAGGAGATGATACCTGTATATGATAAGAGCTAACAGAAGGCTCTCGATGAACACTAACTTCTTGCCCCTCCACCTGGATACGTTGTGGTGCAGTTAACGATTCTAATGGGATCCGTACTTGACAATCACTGGTTACATAGGTTTGACAAGCTAAACGGTAGCCATCCTTTAGTTCCTGAGATGAAAAGGCATTGCGCTCGTTAGAGGTAGGTTTTGAAACGCTTCCACTTAGAACCTGCACCTTGCAGCAATGGCATTCTCCCTGGCCTCCGCATATGCTGGCCAGTTTTACACCCAGTTGGTGCGCACAGTCTAAAAGCGATTGGTTGGCCAGGCATCGTCCCTGCCGACCAATCGGCTCAAAATCAATTTGATAAAATTTCATATTTATTCTCTATCTTCTCTATCAGTCAATAGATAACCCTTAATCCTTCACCTAATACTCTATAGTTAGCATATCATCCTACATCATACCCTTCTCCTTATAGTACTTTCTGGCCTCCTTCAAAATTCTCTCTATTTCCTTATCCTGATCTTCAGCCAAAGGTATTGGCTTATGCGTAGATAATATTTCATCCATTCTCTCCTTTGCATAGTCCAGACAACTCTTCTTCCCTTTCTCCATCCATTCAGGATAGGTTAATCTGTCAGCTGCTTTTGGTACAAACTGTTCTTTCTTCCACCACTTCCTGGTATGTTCCTTATTAAGGTAGAAACCTGGAATTGGACCAACTTCCCCTATCAGATCTACGGCTAATGTTTCATCATTCACCTCAACTCCTTCTACGAAACGACCTATCATTCCCGCGATATCCTCATCCAATATGGACTGAATAGGATGGTATGAGAGTTCGCCATATATTTCACCATGTAGACCTACAAGGCTGCTTCCAGATAAAGCAGCGATCAAAGCACCAATCGCTGTCTCATAGCCACATTGGAAATCTATTTTCTTTGAACTGCTCGGGCAATAATTAGCGTTCCATACGGGGACTTCATATTCTCTCCAAATCTGGTTAAATGCTACATTATGCAAGGAAAGCCCTATTTGACCAAAGGCGGGGGACCCTGTTTTCATATTCTGGGGAAATGTATAATTATTAGCCACTACTCTTGTCCCCGTCTTTATAAGTTGTGTTAGTACTATCCCTGCTGTTATTTCAGCACTGGTTGTCATCGTCGACCCAGCAATAGTAGCAGGCCCAGTTGCTCCATAAACACAACCACTGGATATGTAAATAGGAAATCTCGCTTTAACATATCTGAAAGCGGCCTCGACAGCTTCCTCGTAATACGTTAAGGGAGGGGAAGCAAAGAAGGCACCCATGATTTCTATCCCCACCGCCTTCGCCATCTTTATATTGAATATCTCGCAGTCCTGTGAATAACCCTCAGCTTGAACCTTGGTTGAATTTCTTATTTTAGCAGCAATACTTTCAGGTATAGCCATAACTGATGGGACACCCTCAAATCCAAAGTATGGACAGTAAACGGTTAGAAAATGACAATTATCCAATGCATCCAGGATCGTTACTCCATCGTAATTTTCCTGTTTTGTTGCCACTCGAGGCTCCCAGGTATCTAAATCTATAGTCTTCATTCCGCAGGCGCTTGTGAAATAAAAGGTATTCCCGCCTATTCTTAGATCATTCTTTGGGTCCCTTGCCTTCATATGAAAGCTGCTGGGACATTTATGCAAGGATTCCTCGACCAGCCCTGGTGGAAAGTACACCCGTCTCTTTTCAAAATCTACTTTACAACCGTTTTTATTGAAAAGCTTTAGGGCTTTCTCATGATGAAATACTATCCCAGTATTTTCAAGAATCTCTAATGTTCCTCTATGAATTTCCTCGAGCTGTTCCTCAGTTAATATCTCCAGAGGTTTAAACTTGCGTGTGAATCCTTTTAACATTATTTTTCCTTATTTTCCAACTAAACTCCTGGCCAATTTTACTGCGCCAGGTGCCGTAGGATTATATCCATCTGCTCCAATGCTGTCGGCAAATTCTTGGGTGATAGAACCTCCGCCAACCATTACTTTTACTTGATCCCTTAAACCCTCCTTTTCTAGTGCAGCAATGATTTTTTTCTGCTCCGGGGCAGTCATAGTCATAAGAGCAGAAAGAGCTAAGATACCTGCTTTATATTTCTTTATTGCCTCTATGAATTCTTCAGCTTTAGTATTTACACCTAGATCATGAACAGTGAAACCTCCCGCTGTTAATAATGTAGCTACCATAGTCTTTCCTATGCTATGAATATCTCCATAGACTGTTCCTATGACAATGATACCCAAGCTTTCCCTCTTTGCTCCTTTCCTCTTAATCTCCTCTTCTATTATTGGCATAGCGCTTTGCATTGCATCTGCTGCACCGACCAAGTCAGGAAGCCACAGCTCTCCTTTACCGAAACCATCACCAATATACCTTATAGCCTCTGTCATCACATCTAATGCTTTAATAGGATCTATTTTTTCCTCGACCGCCTTCCTAGCCCAGCTTGCCGCTTCCTCAGCATTATATTCTATAACTGCTTTCTTCAGATTCTTAAGAACCTCATCACTCATTATCTATCCTTCTCTTTTTAGAGACTTGCATTTTAAAGCATACCTCTTTCCTGGTAATACTTCCTGGCCTCCTCTAAAATTCTCTCTATTTCATTATCTTGATCCTCAGTCAAAGGTATTGGCTTATGTGTGGCCAATATCTCATCCATTTTCTCCTTTGCATAATCAAGACAACTCTTCTTTCCCTTCTTCATCCATTCAGGGTAGGTCAATCTGTCAGCTGCTTTTGGTACAAACTGTTCTTTCTTCCACCACTTCCTGGTATGCTCCTTATTAAGGTAGAAACCTGGAATTGGGCCAACCTCCTCTATCAGGTCTATAGCTAATGTCTCATCACTTACTTCAACTCCTTCTATGAAACGTCCTATCATTCCTGCTATGTCATCGTCTAATATGGACTGGATAGGATGGTATGTTAGCTCGCCATGTATACCCCCGTGTAGTTGGATAATATTACCTCCAGATAAAGCGGAAAGCAAGGCAAGAATTGCCCTTTCGTATCCACATTGAAAGTCTATTTTCTTTGAGCTGCTAACACCAACAGAAGCATTATTTGTAGGAATTCCGTATTTTCGCCAGATCTGATTAAACATTACATGATGCAGGGAACAGCCTATGGCACCAAAAGCAGGAGAGCCTGTTTGCATATTCTGTGGAAACACAAAGTCTGCAGCTACTACTCTTGTCCCCGGTTTTATGAGTTGTGTCAGCACTATTATTGCTATTATTTCAGCATTATTAGTTATCATCGATCCGGCCAATGTAGCTGGTGCAGTTCCCCCAAACACATCCCCTGTTGATATATGAAGGGGAAATCCAGCTTCAATAAATCTGAAGGCGCTCTCAATTGCATCTCCATAATATGTCAAAGGGGGTGAAGCGCAGCACTGGCCAAAAATTTCTGTTCCGGCAGAGATTGCCATTTTTATGTTAAATATCTCACAATCTTTGGAATAACCTGTCAATTGGATCTTAGTTGAATTCCTTATTTTTGCGGCAACGCTCTCCGGTATTGCCGTAATCGGAGGGATACTCTTTACTTCAAAGTATGGTGTATAACATAGAATCTTATGAAGGTTATCTAATGCATCCAGGACTTTTACTGCATCGTCATTTTCTTTTTTCGTGGGAACTCGGGATTCCCAGGTATCCAGATCTACAGTTCTCATTCCAGGAAAAGTTGTGAAATATAGAGTATCCCCGCCTATTATCAGATCGCTCTTGGGATCCCTTGCCTTGACGTGAAAGCTGCTGGGGCATTTACGCAAGCACTCTTCAACTAAAGCTGGTGGAAAGTATGCCCGCTTCTTTTCAAAATCTACTTTACAACCGTTCTTCTCGAAGAGCTTCAGGGCTTTCTCGTGATAAAATGTCATCCCTGTATTCTCAAGGATCTCTAATGTTCCTCTATGGATTGCCTCGACCTGCTCTTCAGTTAATATCTCCAGAGGCTTAAACTTGCGGGTAAATCCTTTTAACATTATTTCTTCTTTATTTTAACGTATTAATAACCTTTTCCTTACTCTGGAGCATTTAAGCTCACCAGGCTGATATGACCAAAATATTGGTTTTCAATATATTATCTATAAGACAGATAATCCAAAACTTAATTAGAATTTTGACCTACAGATTTAAGCTCCTTAAGAAACATCTTAAATTCAAAAAAATGAGGGCCAGGAAAAGCATTATCAAAATTGCAATAGGTAATAAGATACCAACTCTTTTTCCAAATCACAATATGCCATGCATACTTAATGTGTTTTCCCTTAAGCCATTGCTCACGGGGTATTTTGGGCCTGATAAGTTCAAATTTATAGGCATCTGTTCCGGCAACTTCTATAAAAGAAGATCCCTTTCCAATCTCAAATCCTTCCCAAAGGAATTCTTGTGTTAATAATCCGATAACATTTGCCAGTTGAGCTTTTCCTGTTGATAAATGCTGGATGTGCTTATTATTTGCAACAGCTTCAGTCCTTGTACGACAACTAACTGTGATGATTTCATGTGTAATAAATTCATATCTTCTGACAACAGGTTCAAAAGTCATTATCTTAAGGATTAATTCATTTTTGTCAGCCTTTATCATTTGCCAATCAGTAGCCTGAGGAAATGTTACCATAAGATCGCCAATCTGGTAGTTTATTGTCTCGGATCTTGCCCCATTAATGAGAAAAATAGCAATTACAATTGCCGCTGCTGTCCCTATACTTATCTTAATTTTCACTAAACTTCTCATATATTTTTCCCTTACGAGTATTTGAAATACTTACCGGGATGTCAAGATGTTAAACAGATACCAGATGATATTATATCAGAATGGCTCAATTTGCCAAAGGGACCGCAGAGATTATCAAACTAAAAAGTTAAGAAAAAAATTGGCAGGCTTTTCTATTTGGTCTGTAAAGTTGATAATTAGTCGTAGGTTAATCTTCTTCTTTCTAAATATCTACTTGAGAGCACAGAGAAAACTATAACCAGACCAAAAACTACATAGGTCCAAAAATAGGAAATTCTTAATACTACCAGTCCATTTTCTATAACAGAGATAATAAGTGCTCCTAAAAAAATTCCCGCCATAATTCCTCTTCCCCCCATAAGAGCAGTTCCCCCAACTACAGAAGCAGCTATTGCCTTAAGTTCCCAGCCATCCCCTGCTCGAGAAGAAAATGTGCTAACCCGAACAATTTGCATCATGGCAACAAAAGCGCATAAAATGCCTACAATTATGAAACAGATTGTTTTTACCCTATCTGTGTTTATTCCCATTGCTCTGGCTGCTAATTTGTTGTCCCCGGTGGCATAGACCCAATTACCAAATTTATGAAAGTGAAGAAACATTCCGAGAGCTGCTCCAAATACCACAAACCAGATCACCTGCACAGGGATTCCTCCAATTTTACCTGTTAAAATATGGCAAAAAATTGGCGAAACTTCTGGATCAAAAGGTCTTGTATATCCACGAGACAGCAGAAGCGTTAGTCCTCTCCAAAACATCATCATCCCGAGGGTAGTTATAAAGGAGGGGATAAATGCTTTTACAGTTATTATACCGTTCAAAAGGCCAAGGAGAGCTCCTACAATGAGTACGATAAATCCAGCTAAAAGTAAGTTCATTCCCGTCTCAAACAATATTACAAAAATGAACGAACAAAATACAAGTATTGAACCAATTGAAAGATCAAATTCCCCACAGATCATCAACATGCCAACTCCCAGAGCAATAATGCTGAATTCGGACCCCAGTGCTAAAAGGACTTCAATGTTTCCTGGATTGATGAAACGATATTGGGAAAAGAAGGTGAAAAATAATAATAAGCCAATGAATATCAGAAAAACACTTGAGAATCTATAGCTCAGAAAACGTTTAGTAGATCTCATCTCTACCTCTTTTTTATTTAGAGAGTCTCGCCTGCCAAAGGCTCTTTTACTATCAATTCAGAGAGTTTATCTATTGAAGTATCCTCTTTTTCAACATCCGCCACCTTCTCTCCCCGGTTTAAAATAACAAATCTTTCTGCAACAGGGAATACATGATAGAGGTTGTGGGTTATAAAGATGGCTGTAATCCCTTCTTTTTTTAATTGTTTTATGAATTCTAATACTTCCCGGGCCTCTTTGATAGATAGAGCAATAGTAGGTTCATCCAGTATTACTAATTTAGCTTTAAAGTGCAAGGCTCTGGCTATTGCTACCCCTTGTCTCTCTCCACCCGATAACATTGCGATAAGCGTATCTGGCGATCTTAGGTGTAATTCAATAGATTCCAAGGCTTTCATGCTCTCCTCATTCATAACTTTCTTATTGAGAAATCCTAACGATTTAACCGGCTCTCTTCCCATAAAGATGTTTCTTGATATGCTCATATGAGATGCCAATGCTTGCTCTTGATAAACAGTTTCAATCCCTAATCTTCTAGCCTCCAGAGAGGAAGTAATACTTATTTTTTCCCCTTCAAAATATATTTCTCCCTCATCTGCTCGGTGAAATCCAGATAATACTTTTATCAGTGTTGATTTACCTGCACCATTATCACCCACTAACCCCATAATCTCAGAATGTTTAACTTCAAAATCCACTCCCTTTAGAGCATGAACTTTTCCAAACCACTTGTGAATGTTTAACATCTTAACTAAGTTTTCTTTTGATTTCTTAGATCCCATTTTAAATAACTCCTTTCTTGTTTAATTATTTAAGGATTTAATTCATTTATCTTGTTCTTCTTCTTTCTATATAAGTATTCAGAATCACAAACAGAACTATCGCTAAACCTATGAATGCTGAGATTCCAAATACAGGAACTCTCATTAAGATAAGCCCGTTCTCCAAAATTTGAATAGTAATTGCTCCCAAGAAAATTCCCATCATGCTCCCTATTCCTCCCATAAGGAAGGTTCCTCCAACGACAGAAGCAGCAATTGCCTTAAGCTCAAATCCTATTCCCTGTGTACAGCCAAATGTTTCCATTCGAAGGATTTGTAAAATTCCTACAAAGGCACATAAAACACCTACAATTATAAAACAGATTGTTTTTGTCCTATCTGTGTTTATTCCCATTGCTCTGGCGGCTAATTTGTTGTCTCCGGTAGCATATACCCAATTACCAAATTTATGAAAATGAAGAATTATCCCAAGAATCACTGCAAATGCTATGAACCAGATCACCTGCACAGGGATTCCTCCAATTTTACCCACAAAAATATGCTCGAAAACTGACCCTGGAGGAAGGTAAGCTCTTAAACCTATTGGCCACATATGAGACCCTACGTACAGTATCCCTCTCCAGAACATCATTGTCCCAAGAGTGGTTATAAAGGAAGGAATACGTCCTTTTACAGTTATTATGCCATTTAAAAGACCAAGGAGGGCTCCTGAACCAAGCGTAATACACAGGGCAAAAGATGGATTTATATTAACCTTTAAGAGTGATATAAAAATAAATGCACAAAGTGGTAGCACTGAGCTAACTGAGAGATCAAATTCTCCACAGATCATTAACATACCAACGCCCAGAGCAACAATACCAAGATCAGGCATTAACTTACTTAAGCTTGTGATGTTTCTTGGGTTAACAAAAACATGACGAGGAGTAAAAAAGGCGAAGAATAATATTAAACCAACGAAGACAATAAGTGTATTTGCAGCCCTATAAGAAAAAAATTTATGTATATAGCTCATTTTTAAATTAATAAGGGGCAAGTAAGTACTTGCCCCTTATTTCTAATGGATTTGCATTTATCTTCTTATCTTATATGGAGTGGTGACAGTTCCTCAACAACCCGCGCCAGAGTCTCTTTGTCTACAAGGTAACCTCCGGTATCTATATTTGGTGCAAAACCGTATTTTTTCATCAGGTAAAGCACATAGACACCAAGGTATCCCTGCAGATACTGCTGCTGATCAATGGTTGCTACCATATATTCTTCTTTAAGTCCAGTAAGAGTCCCTGGGGCGCAATCAAATCCACCGCCTAAGATTTCCCCTGGCCCATAACCTGTGGCCTTCAGAGAATCTGTAATTCTATCGGTGCAGATTCCACCAAGGCCGATCATGAATGTGGTTTCAGGGTGACCAAGTAGATACGATGTTTCTCTGGCTTCAACCGTTGATGCTTCCAGGCCACCTGCATCTATTATCTCGAAAGAGGTAATACCGTATTCTTTCATGGCGTCCTGGACACCCTGTGCTCTTACCACTCCGTACATAGCTCCGGGCACTTCTACAGGCATGGCAACATGTGCTTTGGTTAAATCCCATCCAAGCTCCTTTGCTTTTTCAAATAGTCTCCTGGCTACCATAAGACCGGCACGTCTCTCGCTTTGGCCTATATAACAAATCCTGGCATTGCCTTTTGCACCTTCTTTATCATCATTGTTAATACCAATTACATTGACTCCTCTCACAAGTGCATCTTCAACAGGTTTATCCCAGGCAGTGTCATCATTTATAACCACAGCTATGCCATCGGGCCCCATGGCAACTGCTTCTCGGAATCTCTTTTGCTGCAGTGCAAGATCTCCTCCACATAAATCAATATCAGCCTTGCAACCTAATTCTTTAGCTGCATCAAGCATACCTTTGTGCACTACAGCCCAGAAGGGATCATCTCCACCATGGGTGACTAAACGGAAATACATATCCTCAACACTCTTTTCTGGATCTACATCAGGAGGTGTTACAGCTAATGCAATCGGGCTTACTACCCAACTAATAAATAATCCTACCAGGATAGCCATACTAAGTAAATATATCTTTTTTCTTCTTATAGCCATTTTTTTCTCCTTTCTTTTGGCTCATTCTTTTATGAAAGCTCCTACCAGAGAAATTAAATTTTCGACACTTCTCTTTTTTTGAGAAACTTTCTTTATTTCTCTCAAGCTAATGACCTACCTACTCACCTCCTTCCGGCCTTATTTTAGCTTCCTCCTTTTAAAGAAAGAACAGACATTATTAATTATATTTTAACAGGTTTTTTATTTTTTGTCAAATTTATGAAAAGTGAAGACCTGCTTCCAGTATTTAATACTTACCGTAATCTATAGCTGTCTCAAACATAGCCACAATATTTTCTGGAGGAACATCAGCCTGTAAATTGTGAACCGAATTTAAAATATAACCGCCTCCCGGTGCCAACTCATCAATCCTTTTTTTTACCTCCTCTCTCACCTGAGCAGGCGAACCAAAAGGTAAAATATGTTGAGTATCTATCCCTCCCCAGAAGGAAATATCCTTCCCAAATTCCCTTTTTAATCTTTTAGTCTCCATATCTTTTGCTGAAACTTGGATAGGATTGAGAATATCTATTCCTATCTCTATCAGGTCAGGAATAAATGAGTATACAGAACCACAGGAGTGGTAAAATAGTTTTGCATCTGTTTTACTTTTAATGAATTGGAAAAGTTTTTTTTGACGAGATTTAACTAATTTTCGATATACCTCAATGGATATGGCAGGACCATTTTGAGTAGTAATGTCATCTCCACACTGAACAACCTGAACGTACTTACCAACCCTATTTAGAATTTCTTCAAATAACCCTATCTGGAACTCTAACATTCTGTCCATTAAAGCAGAGGCAAAAGAAGGGTTTATTATAAGATCCATCATAAAATTCTCGTAGCCTCTTAAATACCAGCTGAACTCAAAAATTGATCCAGTCACATTAACAATAAGGGCATAATCGGTTTCCTGATAAAGCCTTTTTGTTTCTTCTTCCAGACCTTCAAATCGAGCTGGTAAATGAGGATCGGGCCATTTTATTTTCTTCAGATCATTAACAGTAGCCTCCTTTAAAGGGTGATCAATCATATCATAGTAATAAGCAGCTTTCCTTCTTCTTACCCCCCACTCGTCTTCCCAAATATCCCCGGGAAAATCTTCTCCTCGAATAGCTTCAGGAGCAGGCAAATATATATATCTTGTATCTATCCCAAACTTTTTTAAGATTTCCTCATTTGGCTTTACCAGTTGCTGAATTTTATCAATAATTTCTTCCTTTCCTTTTATTCCCAAACATTGCCTTAAATTTCGGTGGGCAATTTCGGTAATACCAGTAGTTATTCCTCCTACATCTATAGGAACTCTATCCGGCTCCTTATGATTTAAAGATTCTATTAACCTTTCTCTATGCTTCATCCTCTCCTGAAAGCTCCTGAAGAAGAAATTAATCTTTGACGTAGTTCATTTTTCATATACTTGGTTGAAATACTTCTGTGCTTGTAACATAGCTTCTCTTATCATATCTTCTGCTTTTGCTGTTTCTCGTGCTATTAGGTACGCCATTAACTGATTATTATCCAATTCCTCGGCACAATTTTAAAACAGTCCCAATTAATCAGTTATTTTTCTCAATTCATTAAAATTATCTTTTAAACTATGGTACAATCTCCTATATATTTGATAAAGATTATTATAAGATTTTCTGTTTTCACTTTTTGGTAAAATTCTTTTTCTAACCTGAATAATTTTACTTTCAGCCTCTTCAAAGTTGTTATATGCTTTTACGCCCACACCGGCGATTAAGGCAGCTCCAAAAGCGGGACCTTCTTCTATATTTAATAACCTTATCTCTTCGCCCAGGATATCAGCAAGAATTTGCTGCCAGAGTTTACTTTTTGCCCCACCTCCGATAGCTCTTACCTCTTTAATCTCCACCCCTCGCTCTTTAATTAACTTCAGAGAATCTCTTAAACCAAAACTAACACCTTCCATCACACTACGAATAAAATGTCGCCTGTCGTGTTTCCCAGAAATACCAAAATATACGCCTCGGGCATTAACATCGGCATGGGGAGTCCTTTCTCCATACAGATAAGGTAAAAAGAGCAGTCCCTCACTACCTGGCTCCACTTCTCCAGCAAGTTGATTTAATTTATCATAATCAAAACTATCACTATATAATTTTTCTTTTAACCATTTGAAGGACATTCCCGCTGATAACATAACTCCCATCATATACCAGCTATCAGGGCGGGCATGATTGAATAAATGTATTCTCCCTTTCTTATCAGCGAGGGGACTATTAGTTTGAACTAAAACTACCCCTGAGGAACCAATACTCACCATTACCCTCCCTTCTTTGATTATTCCACTGCCAACTGCACCACAAGCATTGTCTGCTCCTCCTGCTACCACGGGTATACCAGCTTTAAGATTTGTATCTTCAGCCACTCTTTTTTTAATCTTACCAGCTATTTCTATAGAGGTAAGTATCGGCGGTAAGATGTCCGGGTCGATTGCCAGCTTTTTTAACAAACCACGGGACCATTTCTTCTTCTTAACATCAAGCAAAAGAGTACCAGCAGCATCTGAAACCTCTTTTGTTATACTTATTTTTGAGGAGATTCCAAGTTAAGTTATAACAAATTAATTTTTCTTCAACTCTATAAGGTCTGAAACATTTCAACCGAGATAAAATCAGGAGGGGTAGGTCAGATAAGCCAGAATATAAAGAAAAATGGCTGAAAATCCAACAAAGGTAAAGCTCCCGGATATGGCAAAAACTGAAGCCAGGATGGTACTGATTACAGAAGCACATCCATTTATTCCCCAGGCCCAGGGAACCAATGAGGATTTTCTCCTGCTCACCCTGCTAAGTCCCAAAGGAAAAGGCATTCCCATAAAAAAGGCCAGGGGTGCTATCAGTCCCAGGGAAATACTTATTTTTAACCAGTCGGGAAGAGCTATCATGGAAAGAAAAAGACTCCTGAGGTATATTATGTAAATACTGCTAAGACCGGCTATTCCAATAAGGGATAGCGTTATTCCATATCTTCTGCGTGATATAAAGCGAGAAGAAAAACCACTTCCTAACCCCGAAAAGGTTAAAAATCCGGTGATTACCACTGCCACCGTATAAATAGGGTAGTAGAGGAAGAGAGTAAATCTCTGGATGAAGGATATCTCCAGGAACATATAGGCAAATCCCAGGGATAGAAAATATAAAAATACTCTCATCTTGTTCCATGAAAAGAACTTTTTGGAGGATCTTTCTCGAGGGAGAAAAAAAAGGGGCAGAATAATCAGGACGATACTTGCTATAACTGCCTGAAAAAGTGTAGCAATAAGAATAATATATCCCCACTCCAGAAAAGGAATCCGTTTTCTTCCCAGGGTCTTTAGCA
>JAYEHT010000068.1:0-19283 GCA_034659655.1 Candidatus Aerophobota bacterium
TGGTTACCTACCATGATCCTTGTGATTTAGGAAGGCATTCAGGAATATATGAGGAGCCAAGAGAGATTATTAAGAAGTTTGCCCCTAATTTTGTAGAAATGGATAAGAATCGTGAAAATGCTTACTGTTGTGGAGCTGGTGGGGGTGTAAGGGGCGCATTTACAAGACTTTCCATTGATATGGCAAAAAATAGATTAAAAGAGGCTATAGATAAAAAAGCAAGTGTTTTTCTCACTGAATGTCCCTCTTGCTTGCATAACTTTAAGAATGCCAGGAAAAGAAAGCAGCATATTCAGATATATAATATTTCTGAATATCTCTCACTTTTAATGGATAGAGGTAAAAAATGAAGATTTACGAATTTCAGGCTCATAAGATTTTTTCTAAGAAAGGAATACCCTCTCCTCGAGGTGAAGTCGCTAAAACAGGGGAGGAGGTTGAGAAGATAGCTGAAAAATTGGGAAGACCTGTAGCCGTAAAGGCGCAGGTGCTTGTGGGAGGAAGAGGAAAGGCGGGAGGCATAAAACTTGCTTCAAATCCGGAGGAGGCTTATAAGGCAGCAGAGAAGATTTTAAACTCCAAACTTAAGGGTATTTTAGTGAAAAGAGTGCTTGTTCAGGAGGCTCTATCTATTAAAAATGAGTATTATTTAGGAGTAACCATAGATAGAGCTCAAAAAAAGGCTGTTGTTATGGTAAGTCCTTCCGGGGGAGTGGATATAGAAGAGACTGCTAAAAAGAGTCCTCAGAAAATATTTAAGCTTTATATTGATCCTCTGCTCGGTTTTAAGAGTTATGAGGCTAACGAGCTCGCTTTAGCTTTAACTGAGGATAAAAATTTAGTTAAGGGGATAGCTAAAATTCTCTTTGGGCTTTACCGGAGTTTTAAGGAGATGGACTCTTCTTTAGCAGAGATAAACCCTCTTGTAATTACTGAAGAGGATTCTCTTCTTGCCCTTGATGCCAAGATTGTATTTGATGATAATGCTCTTTACAGACACCCAGAAATAATTAATTTAAGGGATTTAGATGTAGAGGACCCTCTTGAAGTGAGGGCTAAAGAGGCGAGAATAAGTTATGTGAGACTTGAAGGGAATATCGGTTGTATAGTAAATGGAGCCGGTTTAGCTATGGCTACTATGGATCTTGTGAAACATTATGGAGCTGAACCAGCTAATTTTTTAGATGTAGGGGGAGGAGCAAGTTCAGAGCAGGTAGGTAGGGCGCTGGATATTGTCTTATCCGATGAAAAGGTAAAAGCTGTTCTGGTTAATATATTTGGTGGAATCACAAGATGCGATATTGTTGCCGAAGGGCTTATTCAAGCTCTCTCTCTGAGAAAAATGAAGTTGCCTTTAATTATTAGACTTACAGGAACGAATGAAGAGGAAGGCCGAAAGAAGCTGGAAAATAAGAAAGGAATCTTTTTGGCGGCCACTATGGATGAAGCAGCAAAAAAAGCGATGGAGGTAGTGAAAAGATGAGTATACTGGTTGACTCTAATACACGTCTCTTAATTCAAGGTATAACCGGTAGAGAGGGAAGTTTCCATACCCGGCAGATGTTGGAATATGGAACAAAGATAGTTGCCGGAGTAACTCCGGGCAAGGGAGGAGAAAAAGTAGAAGGAGTTCCTGTTTACAATACAGTTAGGGAAGCTGTCAGGGATACAGGGGCAAACACTTCAATTATCTATGTTCCTGCTCGATTTGCTCCTGATGCTATCTATGAGGCAACAGATGCCGGAATAAAAATTATAGTTTGTATTACAGAAGGCATCCCTACTCTTGATATGATTAAAGCCTGTTATTATCTGAAACTGAAGGGTTCAAGATTAATTGGTCCTAATTCTGCTGGAGTAATTAGCCCCGAAAAGACAAAGGTAGGGATTATGCCCGGGTCTATTCATAAAGAGGGAAATTTAGGGATAGTCTCCAGAAGTGGAACCCTTACCTATGAGGTTGTTTATAATTTAACTAAAAATAATTTTGGCCAGTCAACCTGTGTGAGTATCGGGGGCGACCCTGTAATTGGCTCTTCTTTTATCGATATTCTTGAGCTTTTTGAGAAAGATTCCGAGACTAAGGGTATTGTTTTAATTGGCGAAATTGGAGGAACTGCTGAGGAAGAGGCAGCAGAATTTATTTCATCAAAAATGAAAAAGCCTGTTGTTGCTTTAGTTGCTGGGAAAACAGCTCCTCCAGGGAAAAGAATGGGACATGCGGGAGCTATAATCTCCGGGGGAGCAGGTACAGCTGAGGAAAAGATAAAGACTTTTCGGAAGTTTTCCATTCCCGTAGCTGAAAGTCCTCTTCAGGTTGTAGATTTAGTTTCGTCGGTTTTAAATGAGGGAGGTTAAAGATGAGCGGTGAGAAGGTAAAATTAAAAGAGATTGAATGGGAAAGATATGGCCCTCTTCTCCTTCGCAGAGAATGGTGTAAGGGATGCGGTATCTGTGTTGCATTCTGCCCTAAGGATGTTTTAAAGCTAGGAGAGGATGGTAAGGTTTTTGTGGATAAGGAAGAAGATTGCACAAGCTGCACTTTATGTGAGCTTAGATGTCCCGATTTTGCTATTCTGGTTGAGAGATAAATCCCGTTAGATAGGCTTCTCCATCTAATGGGATAAACAAGAGGAGGTAATTTCTTATGAGTAAAGCTCGTATTATGTCCGGAAATGAAGCGGTAGCTGAAGGAGCGTTAGCGGCTGAAGTCCGTTTTTTTGCTGGATATCCCATTACGCCTTCTTCAGAAATTGCTGAAGTATTATCCTATCTCCTTCCTCAGGTGGGAGGAAAGTTTATTCAAATGGAGGATGAGCTTTCCAGTGTGGGGGCAATAGCGGGTGCCTCACTTGCAGGACTTAAATCTATAACGGCTACCTCGGGGCCAGGGTTTTCTCTGATGCAGGAGAATATAGGTCTTGCATTTATGGCAGAGATTCCCTGTGTAATAGTTAATGTTCAAAGAGGTGGTCCAAGCACAGGACTTCCCACCAAGGCTTCCCAGGCTGATGTGATGCAGGTTCGATGGGGAAGACATGGTGATCAAAATATGATTGCTTTAGCTCCTTCTTCAGTAAGAGAGAGTTTCGATTTAATTATAGATTGTGTTAATTTATCTGAGAAGTATCGCACACCGGTTGTGCTTCTCCTGGACGAGGTTATAGCCCATATGCGAGAGAAAGTTATTCTTCCTGAGAAAGAAGAGATTAAAATTATAGAGAGAAAAAAACCCCCCAGAGGTCAAGGAGATTATTTCCCTTACGAAGTTACCGAAGATGCTATCCCCCCGATGGCAAATTTTGGGGAAGGGTATAGATATCATATAACCGGTCTTACTCACGATGAGACAGGTTTTCCTACATCGGACCCTGAAAAAATCAACCAAGGCATAAGAAGGCTTTATCAAAAGATAGAAAAATATAAAGATGAGATAATTAGAGTGGAGGAAAAATATACCGAGGATGCAGAAATAGCTGTTTTTGCTTATGGTTCGGTAACTCGTTCTGCTTATAGTGCAGTTAAGGAAGCAAGAGAAAAAGGGATAAAGGTTGGATTGATGAGACCAATAACTCTTTGGCCCTTTCCTTATAAAAAAGTTTTAGATTTAGCGAATAAAGTGAAGAGGATAATTGTTCCCGAAATGAATATGGGACAGCTTATTGAGGAAGTGAAGAGGGCGAGTTCAGGAAGAGTTAAGGTTGATGGTGTGAATAGAGTTGATGGAGAGTTGATTACTCCTTCTGAGATAATGGCTAAAATTGAGGAGGTGAGTTAAATTGGTAAAAGTTCTTGACTATATAAGACTGGATAAATTTCCTCATGTCTGGTGTCCGGGATGTGGTATAGGTATTGTTATGGGCTCAATTATAAGAGCAGTGGACAAGCTAGAGATAAACAAAGATGATGTAGTTATGGTCTCTGGTATCGGGTGTTCGGGAAGAATGCCCGGTTATTGCGATTTTAATACTCTGCATACAACTCATGGCAGGGCTTTATCTTTTGCTACTGGAATAAAGTTAGCCAATTCGAAATTTAAGGTGATAGCTGTGATGGGTGATGGGGATGCTTTAGCCATAGGAGGTAATCATCTTATTCACGCTGCCAGAAGAAATATAGATATTTTAGCGATAATCATAAATAATTGGATATACGGAATGACAGGAGGTCAATATTCTCCCACTACTCCTCTGGGTAGTTTTACCACAACCGGCCCTTATGGACAGGTGGAACCCCCTTTTGATATTCTACAATTGATTAAAGGAAGTGGAGCTCCTTATATTGCCCGGGGCACAGTTTACCATACAAGAGAACTCGATAAATTGATTTTAAGGGGTATCCAAAAAAAGGGATTCAGTGTAGTGGAGGTAATTAGCCAATGTCCTGTATCTTTTGGCAGACGAAACAGAATGGGTTCTGCGGTAGATATGATGAAGTGGCAAAAAGAGAAGACAGTTCCTAGTAAAAAAGCTGAAAAAATGAGTAAAGAAGAGTTAAAGGGCAAAATTATCAGAGGAGTTTTCCTTGATGAAGAGAGGACCGAATATACCGAAAGGTACGAGGAGCTTATCGCTAAAGCAAAAAAGGTGAGCTAAAAATGAAAGAGAAATACGAGTTGAGATTAAGTGGAGCAGGAGGTCAGGGTTTAATGCTTGCAGGTTTAATTTTAGCTGAAGCCGCAGGGATTTACGATGACAGAAATGTTGTTCAGACTCAAAGTTATGGTCCCGAAGCACGTGGAGGGGCCAGTAAATCAGAGGTGGTGATAAGTGAAGGAGAGATCGATTACCCTGAAGTTATCAATCCAGATATTCTGCTTGCTCTTACCCAGGAAGCCTGCGATAAATATTATCCAGAGTTAAAAGAAGAAGGAGTTTTAATTGTTGACTCTTTCTATGTTAAAAAACTTCCCTCTCATAAAGGGATTGTCTCTGTGCCTATTACTTCCGTAGCGGAAAAAGAGGTGGGCAAAAAAGTGGTAGCCAATATAGTATCTTTAGGAATAATAACAGAATTTACAGGCGTTGTCTCTAAAGAGGCTATAAAAAAGGCTGTTTTAAGTAGAGTCCCCAAAGGCACAGAAGAGATGAATGAGAAGGCGCTTGAGGTTGGTTTCAAGATTGGCAGAGAAAAGAAAAAGCATTAAATTAAGGAGGTTCCGCGTGTATCCCATAATCTCTAAAAAGAGGTTAGCTGAAGGAATCCATCGTCTGGATATTCTCTCTCCTCTTGTGGCAAGACATGCCCAGCCGGGACAGTTTGTTATTATTCGTGTAGATGAGAATGGTGAGCGTATTCCACTCACCATTTTTGATTATGATCATCAGAAAGGCACTGTCTCTATTATATTTCAGGAAGTGGGAGAGACGACAAAGAAGCTTGCTCTTTTGGAAGAAGGAGATTCTTTAGTTGATTTTTTAGGTCCCCTTGGTGTAGCTATAAAAGAGGAGCTTGTAGGAACGGTAGTTTCTGTAGGGGGAGGAGTGGGGACAGCCTCTCTTTTTCCTAAAACACGCGCCTTTAAAGAAATAGGAAATAAGATGATTTCTATAATAGGAGCGAGAAGTAAGGAGCTTCTTATTTTAGAAGAGGAGATGCGAGAAGTTAGTGATGAGCTTTATGTAACCACTGATGATGGGAGTTATGGTCGTCAAGGACTGGTAACCGATGTATTAAAAGAGATACTCTCTTTGGAAGAAAAGATAAACCTTGTAGTAGCCGTGGGGCCTGTAATAATGATGAAATATGTTTGTTTAGCCACCAGGCCCTTTAAGATAAAGACCCTGGTCAGTCTTAATCCGGTGATGGTTGATGGGACAGGGATGTGTGGAAGCTGTCGAGTGAGTATAGGAGGAGAAACAAAGTTTACCTGTGTTCATGGTCCAATTTTTGATGGTCATAAGGTAGATTTTGAGGAACTGATGAGGAGGAATCGGCGTTTTCTTAAAGAGGAGAAAGTAGCCATTAAACATTTTGAAGAGAAGAGATGAGGTGGAAATGAAAACCCAAAAGAGACGACAACCAATGAAGAAACAGTCCCCGAAGAAACGGATTAAGAATTTTAATGAAGTAGCCCTCGGTTATACGCATCTTCAGGCGATAGCTGAAGCTCAAAGATGTCTTGGCTGCAAGAAAAAGCCCTGTGTAGAAGGCTGTCCTGTGGAGATAGATATACCAGCCTTCATCCATCTTATTGCAGAAGGCGATTTTAACTCTGCCATTAAAAAAATGAAAGAAAAGAATAATCTTCCAGCAATCTGTGGTCGTGTTTGTCCTCAGGAAACTCAATGTGAAATTCTCTGTGTTTTAGGGAAAAAAGGTGAGCCGGAAGCGATAGGAAGATTGGAAAGGTTTGTTGCCGATTGGGAAGCGGAGAACTTTAACCCTGCTTTTTCAAAGATTAAGACAGCTCAAAAGAATAAAGGAAGGGTTGCCGTTGTTGGCTCGGGTCCTTCGGGTTTGACCTGTGCTGCAGATTTAGCGAGGATGGGTTATCTGGTAAAGATATTTGAGTCCCTTCATGAAACAGGGGGAGTTCTGCGATACGGTATTCCTGAGTTTAGGCTTCCCAAAAGGGTAGTTAATCGAGAGGTAGAATATGTGAAGAGCTTAGGGGTGGAAATTGTTACCAATGTCCTGGTAGGTAAGAGCATAACTATTGAAGAGCTTTTTAAAGAAGGATTCCAGGCAATTTTTATTGGAACAGGAGCGGGTCTACCTATGTTTTTGGGGGTACCCGGAGAGAATCTTAACGGTATCTACTCTGCTAATGAGTTTCTCACACGAGTCAACCTGGGCAAAGCTTACCTTTTTCCGGAATACGATACCCCTGTAAATATTGGGGAGAAGGTTGCCGTTATCGGTGCGGGAAATGTCTCTATGGACTCTGCTCGCTCTGCTCTTCGTCTTGGGGTAAAGGAGTCTTCCATTGTTTATCGTCGCTCAGAGGTAGAGATGCCCGCGCGGAAAGAGGAGATAGAAAATGCACGAGAAGAAGGAGTCGTTTTCCATTTATTAACCAATCCTCTTGAATTTATAGGTGATGAGAATGGATGGGTAAAAAAGATGAAGTGCATCCGCAATCGATTAGGTGAGCCTGATGAGAGTGGAAGGAGAAGACCGGTGCCTATTCCTGGGAGTGAGTTTATTATGGATATAGATACTGTGGTTATCGCTATTGGTCAGTCTCCAAACCCTTTAATTCCTCAGAGTTTACCCGGTTTGAAGTTGGGTAGAAGGGGGAATATCCAGGTGGATGAAGAGACAGGAAAAACGGATATTGAGGGAATATTTGCTGGAGGAGATATCGCCTCGGGAGCGGCCACTGTTATTGCCGCTATGGGGGCTGGCAAGTCTGCTGCCCATGCAATTGATAAATATATCTCAAAGAAGGATTAAATTAATCTCTATATTAAGGAGAAAGATTATGGAAGAGAAATTAAAGGTTGATGAAGTAATAGAGAGATACGAAGGTGATAAGGCAAATTTGATTTCGATACTACAGGATGTTCAAAGTGAATACAACTGGTTGCCTCAGGATGTGCTCACTTACATTGCTCAAAAATTGAGCCTTCCTTTAATCGATGTATTTGAAGTAGTAACTTTTTACAAATCATTTAGTTTGAAACCGCGAGGAAAGCATCTTATTACAGTCTGTTCAGGTACTGCCTGTCATGTGAGAGGTGGACATAGAGTTTTAGAAGAGATTGAAAAGAGAATAAATATTGAACCGGGAGAAACGACGGAAGATAAACAGTTTACTCTGGAGACAGTCAACTGTTTGGGATGCTGTGCCATTGGACCCATTGTGGTAATGGATGGTGAATACTATGGCCAGATGAATACCAGAAAGGCTGCTTCACTCTTAGAAAAATATAGTAAAAAAGATGAGGATTGAAAAATGAAGAGAGAAAAATTGAAGAAAATTGAGGGTTTAAGGAGATTAAGGGAGAAGTTAGCTAAACAGAGAGCCGCTAAAAAATCCTGGGTGATAATCTCTTCGGGGACCTGTGGTCGGGCTCGGGGTTCAAGCAAAGTGGTGCAGGCATTCAAAGATGTAGTTAAGAAACATAATTTAGAAGAAAAAGTTAATTTAAGAATAACAGGTTGTCACGGCTTTTGTCAAGCAGAGCCAAATGTTATTATTTCTCCCGAAGAAATATTCTATCAGAGATTAAAACCGGAAGACGCAAAAGAGATTGTTATGGAGACCGTTCTTAAAAGAAGAGTTATTCCCCGTTTACTCTATGTTGACCCTCAATCAGGGGAAAGAATAACCTATAAAAAGGATATCCCTTTTTACAAAAAACAGCACCGTCTCCTTTTGGAAAACAATTTAATGGTTAACCCCAAAAGTATTGATGATTATTTAGCCATAGGGGGATACAAGGCTTTATCTAAGGTTCTTGAGAAGATGAGTTCCGAGGAGGTGATTGAGGAGATAAAAAAATCGGGTTTAAGAGGAAGAGGGGGAGCTGGTTTTCCTACCGGTAAAAAGTGGGAAGCTTGCAGAAGAGCAAAGGGAGATGTTAAGTATATAATTTGTAATGCCGATGAAGGAGACCCCGGAGCTTATATGGATCGAAGTCTTTTGGAAGGAAATCCTCATACTATTTTAGAGGGAATAATAATCGGCGCTTACGTTATAGGAGCAAGTGAAGGATTTATCTATGTTCGAGGTGAATACCCTTTGGCGGTGGAGAATGTTACCATAGCTATAAATCAAGCTAAAGAATATGGTCTTTTGGGAAAAGATATACTCGGCTCAGGCTTTAATTTTGAGATAAAGATAAATAGGGGAGCAGGAGCTTTTGTTTGCGGAGAAGAGACGGCTCTTATGGCTTCTATTGAGGGAAAAAAAGGAGAACCCAGTCAAAGACCTCCTTTTCCTGCTCAAAAAGGTCTCTGGGGTAGGCCAACTAACATAAATAATGTGGAGACCTGGGCAAATGTTCCTCTAATAATTTCTAAAGGTGCAGATTGGTATTCAAGAATAGGAAACGATAAAAGTAAGGGGACTAAGATTTTTTCATTAGTAGGAAAGATAAATAACACTGGATTAGTTGAGGTCCCTATAGGAATAACATTAAGGGAAGTCATATATGAGATAGGTGGGGGGATACCGGATAACAGGAAATTTAAGGCCGTTCAAACTGGAGGTCCCTCGGGTGGATGTATACCCAGAGAGCTGCTTAATCTCCCCGTAGATTATGAAACTCTTACTAAAGCTGGTTCTATAATGGGTTCCGGTGGAATGATAGTAATGGATGAGGATACCTGTATAGTGGATATAGCTAAATACTTCCTTAACTTCCTTCGAGAGGAGTCCTGTGGAAAGTGTTTATCCTGTCGTGAAGGTATTCAAAGAATGTATGAGATAGTAACCGATATCTCGGAGGGAAAAGGAAAAGAGGGGGATATTGAGCTACTTGAGGAACTGGCAAATGTAGTTAAAGACACTTCTATGTGTGGTCTTGGCCAGACGGGCGCTAACCCTGTACTGAGCACTATTCGCTATTTTCGAGATGAATACGAGGCTCATATTAAGTATAAGAGGTGTCCCGCTGCTGTTTGCAAGGGGATAATCTCTTCTCCCTGCCAGCATACCTGTCCTATAGAAACGGAAGTGCCTGTATATGTAGCTTTAATTGCTAAAGGTCGATTTGAAGAGGCTCTTGATGTAATCAGGAAAGATAATCCTTTGCCGGGTGTTAGTAGCCGTGTTTGTCATCATCCCTGTGAGGAGAAATGTCCGGCAAAAGAGGTGGGGAAGCCAATCTCAATTAGGGGCTTGAAACGATTTGCTGTTGACTATGGATTGAGAGGAAGAATAAAGAAAGCAATCCCACTTAAACAAACGAAAAATCAGAAGATTGCTATTATAGGCTCAGGTCCTGCTGGTTTGGCAGCCAGTTATTCACTCGTTCAAAAGGGATACCCGGTTACTATTTTTGAAGCTCTTTCTGTTGTAGGAGGTATGCTAACAGTAGGGATACCGGCGTATCGATTGCCAAAAGAGATACTTAATACTGACCTTCAGGTTATTAAAGATGCAGGAGTGAGAATTCAAACCAATGCTTCCTTAGGGAAAGATATTACTATTGATGGTCTTTTTAATCAAGGATATAAAGCGATATTTATTGCTGTTGGAGCACATAAGAGTTTAAAATTGAGTATTCCTGGAGAAAATTCTGAAGGCGTTTTAGATTCTTTAGAATTTTTAAAAGCAGTTAATCTTGGCAGAGCAGTTAATCTTGGTAGAAGGGTTGGTGTTATTGGTGGAGGTAATGCAGCTGTAGATGCAGCCAGAAGTGCTTGGCGTATGAGAAACTGTGAAAAAGTTTCCATTATTTATAGAAGAACAGAAATGGAGATGCCTGCTTTTAAGGAGGATGTTGAAAGTGCTATTGAAGAAGGAGTTGAGATTCAATTTTTAACTACTCCTACCAGGATTTTGACTCAAAATGGAAAATTAATCGGGATTGAGTGTATTCGCACAAAATTAGGAGAGGTGGATGAAAGTGGGAGAAGAAGGCCTATTCCCATTAAAGGCTCAGAATTTACCATTGATTTAGATACTCTGATATTAGCAATTGGAGAACAACCAGACCTCTCTTTTTTAAATAATAATCAAGGTTTAGAAGTCTCATCCAGTAATAGAATTATGGTAGATCCCGAAACTTTTGCTACTAATCGGAAGGGTGTCTTTGCAGGTGGAGATGTGGTAACAGGTCCCAATACTGTTATAGAAGCTATATCTGCTGGAAAGACAGCCGCTATTTCTATTGATAAATATCTCCGGGGAGAAAGCTTAAAAAGAAGATACTCGGTAACCAGGCCTTCGGTCTATGTTGAGCCTGTGGAGTTAACCGAAGAAGAGGTAGCGGAGACTAAATATCCTTCTATGCCCCGGTTATCTCCAAAAGAGAGAGCTAATAATTTTAAAGAAGTAGAATTAGGGTTCAGCGAAGAGTTGGCAGTTAAAGAAGCAAGGCGATGTTTAAGATGCGACTTAGAGAGAAAAGAAGAGAAAGAATAAGCTATTTATTTTATAAATAGGAGAAGAATGATGATAACTTTAACAATTAATGGATTAGATGTAAAGGTGGAGGAGGGGACTACAGTATTAGAAGCAGCCAGATTTTGGGGAATTGAAATCCCCACCCTTTGCTACCATGAAGGGCTTACTCCCTATGGTGCCTGTCGTCTTTGTGTAGTAGAAATAGGAAGAGGGGAGAATACAAAGTTGGTCTCCTCTTGTACCTATCCGGCTGAGGAAGGGCTTGTAGTAAGAACTCATTCTAAAAGGGTGGTGAATGCAAGGAAGATGTTGGTAGAATTAATGCTGGCAAGAGCTCCAGGTTCAAAGACCATTCAGGATTTAGCTTCCAGTATGGGGGTAACAAAGGTGAGATTTAAAGTGAGGAATGATGATTGTATCCTTTGTGGACTGTGTGTGAGGATGTGCGAGGAACAAATGGGTGCCAAAGCTATAGGTTTTGTGAACCGAGGATATAAACGAGAGGTAACCACTCCCTTTCGCCTTAAGTCCGATGTCTGCCGTACCTGCGGTGCCTGTATGTATATTTGTCCTGCCTGTCAAATGCGTTGTCAGGGGCCTGAACCCCCAACGACAGTCTGTGGTGGATGTCTTAATCTTAGCCCTCCCTGCCTGGAAATTTATGAGGATAAGATGTGTTATCTGGAACCCTGTGTAGCTTGCCTTAAGAAAGAAGCTGAAGAGAAGACAGAGAGTAAAAAGCAACAAAACAAAACTCATAACGAGAATAATTATTAAAGGAGGAGAAGATGTCATTTTCAAGAATTAATAGTAGTGCTGCTACTTTAACGAAGAATAGAACCGAAGGTTCCATATCTTCTATTAGCGGGATGTGTACAACTTGTATTGATGGCTGTATAGGAATGTGTGAGGTTGGAAAATCTGCCTATCGGGGAAGCGAAGTCATATATCCTCAGCCTTACGGGATTATAACCACCGCCGCTGAAAAAGATTATCCTGTCGACCTTTCTCATTTTAATATAATGGGAACAGTTGTTGGAGCCAAGGGGATTGCTGCCGATAGTGATAAGGCGATTTTCCGCAATGTGAATCTGGAAACTACAATTGGGCATAAGCCTGGTATTAAGTTAAGGTTACCTTTTGTTATTTCCGGGCTCGGTTCCACCTCTATTGCTAAAAATAACTGGGAAGGTTTAGCGATAGGTGCTGCTTTAGCTGGTGTTCCTCTCACTATAGGGGAGAATGTTTGTGGTATGGATGAGAACTCTAAGATTGTAAATGGAAAGGTAATTAACTCCCCGGAGTTAGCTAAAAGGGTAAAGTTATACAAAGAGTGGCAGCAGGACGGTTATGGGAAGATAATTGTTCAGGCAAATATAGAGGATACCAAATTAGGGGTGCAAGAATATGCCCTTTCTGAATTGGGAGTGGACACAGTAGAGCTCAAATGGGGTCAAGGAGCTAAAGATATTGGAGGAGAAGTTAAAATTAAGGATTTGAAGAAAGCTCAGCTGTTAAAGAGAAGGGGATACATTGTTCTTCCAGACCCTGAAGACCCTGGTGATATTAGAGCATTTGAGAAGGGGAGTTTTAAAGAGTTTGAGAGGCATTCCAGGGTGGGAATGGTGGAAGAGGAGAGCTTCTTAAAAAGAATAGAGGAGCTTAGAGGTAGGGGAGCAAAGTATATCTTTTTGAAAACCGGTGCTTACAGGCCTGCAGATTTAGCCAGAGCATTAAAGTTTTCCTCTCTTGCTAAGTTAGATCTTTTGACAGTGGATGGTGCCGGTGGGGGCACAGGAATGAGTCCCTGGAGAATGATGAATGAATGGGGTGTTCCCGGAGTTAATCTCTGGTCGCTTCTTTATAAATTTGTTGATAAGCTAGCTAAAAAAGGAGACTCTATTCCAGATATTGCCGTGGGAGGTGGATTTGCTTTTGAAGATCAGATATTTAAAGGGTTAGCCCTTGGTGCTCCTTACTTTAAGCTTATAGGGATGGCTCGGGCTCCTCTTGCTGCTGCTATGGTAGGAAAAACTATCGGTAAAAAGATTTCTGAGAGACAGGTGCCTATCTACATTGAACGATTTGGTGAGACTGCAGAAGAGATATTTATCACTGCACCAAAACTAAAGCGGGAGTTTGGCGAGGACTTTACAAGAATTCCCACAGGAGCCTTGGGTTTATATACTTACTTTGAGAGACTCTCTCAGGGACTTCGTCAAATAATGGCTGGAGCTCGGAAATTTAATTTAAGTTACATCACCCGTGATGATATAGCAGCTTTAACTAAGGAAGCAGCTGAGATCAGTGGCATTACTTATATAATGGATGTAGATAAAGAAGAGGTAGATAGCATATTAAATAAATAATCTGGTGGATGGAAAAATGTTGAGTTGACGGAGTTCTAAATTTTGGTGTGCAATATATTGATTACCAAAAAAATAGAGTTGGGAGGATAAATAGATGAGGCTTCACGAATATGAAGCAAAGGGAGTGTTTAAAAAAGATGGTATTCCTGTAGCTGAAGGAAAGGTTGCCTTTTCTTCTAAAGAAGCTGTAGAAATAGCTAAAAAGATAGTGTTACCTGTAGTTATCAAAGCTCAGGTTCTTGTGGGGGGAAGAGGTAGAGCGGGAGGGGTAAAGTTTGCCCGTAATTTAAAGGAAGTGGAAGAGATAACCAGTAAGATGTTGGAAGTGGATATTAAGGGTTACAAAATTGAGGGGGTTCTCATTGAAAAAAAATTGAATATACAAAAAGAGCTCTATTTAGGAGTAACCATTGAAGGTTCAGCAGGAAAGCCTGTAGTCATAGTAAGCTCTGAAGGGGGGGTGGAGATAGAAGAGACTGCCCGAAATTATCCTCAGAAGATATTTTCCCTTCCTGTGGATGTATTTAAAGGACTAAGACCTTACGAGGCTCTTCTTTTAGCTAAGAAATTGGGATTAAAAGGAAAAAAACTTCTTAAAGTAGGTGACATTTTATATAAATTAGGCAATCTGTATAGAGATTACGATGCTCTTATAGCCGAGATAAATCCTCTGGTTGTAACTAAGGAGGGAGAGATATTTGCTGCTGATGCTGTGCTTCAGGTGGATGATTCTTCTTTGTTCAGGCATCCAGAACTTCGGGCTAAGGCTATAGAGAGAATTCCTGATGAGCTGGAAAGAGAGGCAAAAAAGGTGGGGGTTACCTATGTAAACCTTGATGGGGATATAGGGCTTATATGCAGTGGAGCCGGTTTAGGGATGGCTACAATGGATATGATTAGAAAGGAAGCTACCCCGGCAAATTTTCTGGAGACAGGCGGTGGAATGACTAAAGAGCTTATGGCTGGTGCCTTAAGGGTTATTATGAAGAAAAAGAATATAAGAGCTGTTTTTATAAATGTTTATGGAGGAATAAATCCTATTCATGAAGGGGCAAAAGGGATTGTAGAAGTAATTAAAGAGGATAAAATTAAAGTTCCCATCGTTGCTAAGGCTCTGGGTAACCGCCAGGAAGAGACCTGGGGTATCTTAGAGGAGGGGGGGGTAAAAGTTGTAAAAGAGAGTAGAACCAGTAAAGCTGTTGAGGAATTATTTAAAGCACTAAGGGAGAAAGAATAAATGGCTATTTTAGTTGATGAAAATACAAGGGTAATCGTTCAGGGGATGACAGGTAGGGTTGGCAGCCGACAAACCAGGCTTATGCTCGATTATGGAACAAAAATAGTAGCTGGTGTTACTCCAGGTAAAGGAGGAGAAAGAGTTTATGAGGTTCCGGTTTATGATTCAGTAAAAGAGGCTAAAGAAAAACATCATATCGATGCCTCAGTAGTTTTTGTTCCTGCAAGATTTGTCAAGGACAGCTGTTTTGAAGCAATAGATGCCGGAATAAGACTTATAGTTTTGGTAACCGAACACACCCCCGTTTATGATGCTATGCAGATAAAAGCTTATTCTAAGGCTAATGAGACTATGGTGATTGGTCCTACTACTCCAGGAATTATATCTCCTGCTGAGAAAATAAAGATAGGAATATTACCGGGAAATATGTTCTGCCCGGGTAATATCGGTCTAATCTCAAGAAGTGGAACCCTGACTTACGAGATTGCTGCAAATCTCTGTGATGAAGGGATAGGTCAGAGCAGTGCTGTGGGTATGGGAGCGGACCCTGTAGTATGCACTAATCTTGTTGACCTTTTGAAATTATTTGATGAAGATAACCAGACAAAAGTTGTAGCTATAGTGGGAGAGGTTGGAGGAACAGAGGAGGAGATAGCAGCTCAGTTTATTAAAGAGAAGATGTCAAAACCTGTGGTGGCTTACATAGCGGGCAGGTCCGTCCCCCCGGGAAAGAGAATGGGTCATGCAGGAGCAATAGTAGAAAGAGGAAGAGGTAGTGCAGAAAGCAAAATGGAAGCTTTGAGGGAAGCCAAGGTTAAAGTGGCAGAGATGCCTCAAGAGATTGCCCAGTTAGTTAAAGAAGCTCTTAATAAGATTTGAGGAGGAAATTTTTATGATTGAGATAAACGAAGATTTATGCAAAGGATGCGGTCTTTGCGTTGCTTTTTGCCCTAAAGATGTTTTAAAGATGTCTAATAGACTCACTAAAAGAGGAGTTCATCCTCCAGAGGTGGTAAGTGAGGAGGATTGCACTTTGTGTGAAAACTGTATGTTGTATTGTCCGGATTTAGCTATTGTTGTGGGAGAGGAGGAGAAAATTGTCTAATAGAGTCTTAACCGGTCTTCATTTTATGCAGGGTGATATTGCCTGTGCGGAGGGAGCCATTGCTGCTGGTTGCAGGTTCTTTGCCGGCTATCCTATAACCCCGGCGAGCGAAATTGCTGAAAGAATGGCCAGAAGACTGCCTGAAGTTGGGGGAACCTATGCTCAAATGGAAGATGAGTTGGGCTCAATAGCAGCAGTCATTGGTGCCTCCTGGACAGGAACCAGGGCAATGACGGCTACCTCGGGACCGGGATTTAGTCTGATGCTGGAAAATATTGGCTATGCTATAGCTACAGAGACCCCCTGCGTGATTGTTAATATTCAAAGGGGAGCTCCTTCAACAGGGACTCCGAGTTTACCCCTCCAGGGAGATATTTTGCAGGCAAGAAGAGGCTCTCATGGTGAATATGAGGTAATTGCTTTAGCTCCTTCTTCCTCTCAGGAGATGTTTGATTTAACTATTAAGGCTTTTAATTTAGCAGAGGAGTTTAGAACCCCTGTTTTTCTTCTTGCCGATTCCTTCCTTGGTCATATGAGAGAGGAAGTCCTCATTCCTGAGGAGAGTGAAATTGATATAGTGGAAAGAAAACTTCCCCCCTCTAAAAAGAGTTTAAGTGAATATAAGAGTTCTCTTGATGAGGGCATAGCTCCGATGCCCGTATTTGGCCAGGGATTTAAGTCTCATGTGACTGGCTCCACCCATAATAGTTATGGGAGAAGAAATGTGACAGATCCGGAAGCTCTTGATTACTATGTCAGATCTTTAAACAGTAAGATTCGTAAACATAAGAAGGAGATAATTTCTGTAGACTCTGATGTAAAAGACTCTGATGTTGTCTTAATTTCTTACGGCACTACCTATAGAGCTGTTAGAGAAGCAAGAAAAAGGTTTAAAGAGGATAAGATTAGTGTGGGAAGTTTTCGGCTCATTAGTTTATGGCCTTTTCCTGAAGAGGAGATTGAAGATTTAGCTAAAAGAGTTAAAACAATCATCGTCCTGGAGAATAATTTAGGTCAGATATTTCCTTATGTGGAGGCTGCGGCTAAAGGTAGAGCTGAGGTTATCTTTCTTCCTCCTCAATTACTGGGAACAATCCATAATCCCGATACTATTGCAAAGAAAGTCAGGGAGGTAATCTAATGAAGATGGTGCATCCTTTAATAAAATATGTTCGGCCCGGTTTTCTTTCCACCACAAGTTGCTCTGGTTGTGGAAATGGAATTATAGCTCAAGGTGTTTTAAGGGCAATTGATGAGCTTAAAATGGATATTGATGATTTTGTCTTTGTTTCCGGGATTGGTTGTGCTGCCTGGATTCCCAGCCCTTTCTTCAATGCCGATGTTCTTCATACAACTCATGGTAGACCTATAGCTTTTGCTACCGGGGTTAAGTTAAGTAATCCCAAACTTAAGGTAATGGTTATCAGTGGTGATGGAGACCTTGTGGCTATAGGAGGAAACCACTTTATTCATGCCGCAAGAAGAAATATTGATTTAACGGTAATTTGTGCCAATAATGGAATTTATGGAATGACTGGAGGACAGGTAGGTCCCACTACTCCTTTTGGCCTTAAAACTACTACCTCTCCTTATGGAAATTTAGAAAAGCCTTTTGACCTTCCTAAACTTGCTGAGGGAGCAGGAGCAGCTTATATTGCTCGCTGGACAACCTATCATGCTCGGCAGCTAACGAGGTCTATAAAAAGAGCAATTCAAAAAAAAGGTTTCTCCTTTATTGAAGTTGTCTCTCAGTGTCCTGTTCAGTTTGGTAGAAGAACAGGAGCAGGAAATGCGGTAACTATGATGGAGAACTATAAAAAGAATTCGGTAAATATTAAAAAAGTAGATAAGCTAAAAGAAGATGAGCTTAAGGGAAAAATAATAGTAGGAGAGTTTATAGATAGGGAGGAGCCAGAGCTCTGCGAAGAGATAGCAAAAATGAGGGAGAGGATAGGATGAAAAAGGAGATAAGAATTGCAGGATTTGGGGGACAGGGAGTGGTCCTTTCCGGAGTGATTTTAGGAAGAGCAGCTGTTTTATATGATAAGAAGAAAGCTACACAAACTCAATCCTACGGAGCAGAAGCAAGAGGAGGAGCAGCAAGGTCGGAGGTTGTTATCTCGGATGAGGATATAGATTATCCCAAAGTTATAAATCCGGATATTTTAATAGCTATATCTCAGCGAGCTCTGGATAAATATATAAAAGATTTAAAGCCTGAGGGTATATTAATAGTCGATTCTGAGCTGGTGAAAGATTTACCTGAAAGTTGTGCCTTTTCTCTTTATCGAGTTCCTGCTTCTCAACTTGCTTCCAAGGAATTTGAGAGGATTATAGTAGCCAATATGATTATGTTAGGCTTTCTGGTTGGTTTAACAGAGGTTATTTCCTTAGAGGCTCTGAAAAGTTCTGTAAGGGAGAGTGTCCCCAAAGGAACAGAGGAGTTGAATTTAAAGGCACTGGAAAAGGGAGGAGAAATAGCCAAAGAGATGAAAAGACCTTAAAGGAGGAGGAAATGAAAATAAAAGAGGCAGATAGAATGGAGCGAATCGCGCTCTCCGGAATAAGGAAAGTATTTGATAAAGTAGGAAAGTTGGAAGCAAAAGGGATAGAAGTTGTTCATTTAGAGGTAGGAAGACCAGATTTTGACACACCACTCCATATTAAGGAAGCAGCTAAAAAAGCGTTAGATGAAGGTTTTGTGCATTACACCTCAAGTTATGGGATAAAAGAGTTAAGGGAGGCTATAAGCAAAAAGTTATCCAGAGATAACGGAATAGAGGTAGACCCTGAAAAGGAGATTATTGTTACCATAGGGACAACTGAAGCTGTTTTTATTTCCTTGATGGCTACTTTAAACCCTGGCGATGAGATACTAGTTCCTGACCCTATGTATGTTTATTATGCTGATTGGGGAGAGTTTGCGGGAGCAAAGACTGTTCCTGTACCCCTAAGGGAGGAAAATAATTATAAAATAGACCCTGAAGATATCGAGAAAAAGATAACTTCTCATACTAAAATGTTGATTATTAATTCTCCTCATAATCCAACAGGATATGTCTTTGATAAAGAGACTCTGGAAGTAATGGCTAATATAGTTAAAAAATATGATTTGTTGGTTCTTTCGGATGAGATTTATGAAAAGATACTCTATGATGGGGCTAAACATTATAGTATTGCCAGTTTTCCTGGTATGAAGGAACGCACCCTTACCATTAATGGATTTTCCAAGGCTTATTCTATGACAGGATGGAGAATAGGATATGTTGCCACTTCCAGGAATCTCATCCCTTCTTTAATGAAAGTTCATCAACATACAGCAATTTCTGCTACCTCTTTTGTACAAAAAGGCGCTTTATCTGCACTCACCAGCTCTTCTAATTGCGTAGATGAGATGGTAAAAGAATTTTCTCGACGCCGAAAATTGGTATTAGATTATTTAGATGAAATGGAAGGAATCACTTATGTTAAGCCCGAGGGAGCCTTTTATATTTTCCCCTCTATTAAGAACCTCGGAATGAATGATGAGAAGTTAGCCGATTACCTGCTTAA
>JAYEHT010000069.1:0-3835 GCA_034659655.1 Candidatus Aerophobota bacterium
GACATATTGTTTTGACAACTTCAAAATAGAGAGCGAATAATCTCGCTTGCCTTCCATGAACATTGAATTTCTTGAATATCGAAGTAGGACTGGACTTCTCTAATTCTTATGATACAATAAAAAAAAAATAGGAGAAAACAATGATCATTCAGGGACGAGAAACAACTGATAAAGATATAGCTTATGTTCGTGAAATGATCAGTTCCCATCCATCTTGGTATCGCACCCGGCTTTCTAAAGAGCTAGCGACTTTGTGGAACTGGCGGACCTCTAACGGTCAACTTAAGGATATAGCCTGCCGCAGTTTTCTTCTGAAATTAGAAAAACGAGGTTATATCACTTTACCCCCTCGCAAGTATTTCCACCGTAAAAAAGAGAGAAAAACATCATTTCCTTATGTTCCCCATAAAAGAATTACCATTGCTGGCGAGCTTAATACTCTTTGTCCTATACATATTAAAGTCCTCAAAGATAAAGAGCAGATTTCGCTTTTTAAATGTCTGATTTCTCTCTATCATTACCTTGGATTTAGCACTACAGTGGGAGAGAACATGAAATATCTGGTTTTTGATAAACAAGACAGGGCACTGGCTTGTCTTCTCTTTGGCTCAGCAGCCTGGAAAACTCTTCCCCGGGATGAATTTATTGGCTGGAATAAGGATAAAAGATGTGCAAATCTAAAGTTTTTAACCAATAACATGAGGTTTTTGATTTTGCCCTGGGTTAAAGTTCCCCATTTAGCTAGCCATATTTTAGGAAAAGTTACCCGGCGTATCAGCAAAGACTGGCAAATTAGATACAACCATCCCATTTATATGCTAGAAACCTTTGTAGAGAAGGATCGTTTTCGGGGCACCTGTTATCGATCTGCGAACTGGATCTATGTGGGTGAGACCAAGGGACGCAGCCGCAACGATAGGTATAGCACTCTAAAGGTGCCCATTAAAGATATTTATCTTTATCCCCTGGTAAAAAGATTTCGGGAACTCTTATGTCATGAAAGGTAAACAACGAGACTGGACGGAATATAAGAAATGACGAAAATTTTAGAGAAATCTCTAGGTACCTTTCGCCAGTTCTGAAGGGAGCCAAAATATAAAAAGGAGTAAAGAAAAATGAAGAAACAAGTGAAGGTATGGTTAAGAAATGAAAAAGAAATAGAAGAAGCTATTATTAATGGGGAAGAAGTAAAAGTGGTGGAAAGCGACTTTGGGGCTAATGATTTTCTTATTGATTTTTTAAAAAAAGTGGGTTTCTGGGATATTATTACTGGAATGTTAGTTAAAATGGGAAAGAATAATGGATACTTAGGAAAGGTTATCTTAGGCATTCTCATTATAAAAGAGCTTATGGCTATAAGGAAGATACCTGGAGCCGGTAAGATTATTAAGGATGGTAAACTCTTAGCCTCTATTGGCTTTAATATTGAGAAAATTAAGGAAGCTGAAGAAAAGGGGAAAGGAGCAATAGATCTTTGTACTTTAAGAAATCACTTAAAGAAAATCCCTCAAATTGAATCAAGTAAAGCTTTCTATGAACATCTCAAAATCTTGAGGAATAAAAGATGGATAAGGGGTTCCGAATATGTAGCTGATGGAGTAGACTTAGAAGTTCGTTATGGAAAAACCTTTGAAGGGATGGGAAGAGTTTGGGATGATGAGGAGAAAAGATATAAATATGGGTATAAATTAGAACTTTTAATGAATGTTACTACTACTGGGAGACTGCGCTTTATAGGAGCATCTTTAGCTCCTATAAATAGCGATGAGAGAGCTCTCCTCATTAATATCTTTGAGGAAATAGAAAAACATTTAGGCAAAGGTAAAGTAAAAGAAATAATTAAATCTTTAACCTTAGATAGAGGTTATTGGGGAGGACATTTCTTATGGAAATTAAAGAATAGATGGGGAGTAGACTTTGTCACTTTAGTTCGGGATGATAATCTTGATTTTGTAAAACATGTAGAGTATTACCTAAGAGGAGTAGAACCTAAATTCCAGGAAAAATGGATAATAGTTAAGAATAACGGGAAAAAAGAGAAAAAGAAGATAAAAATATGCGGGATTAATGGGCTTTCCTTAAGAAGATATTCTAAGGAGGGTAAAGAAAAGGACCTGGGTAAAGTAAATGCTGTCGTTGTCTATGATGAAAAAGATGGAAGGATGAGAAGAAGAATTTATGTTACCACTTTAGATGCTGAAAAAGATCCTTTAAGGATTTATAAACTCTATAAAGATAGATGGACAATTGAGAATCAAGGAATAAGATATCTCTCACAAAGATGGAGCTTAAGAGATTTAGCCGGAAGGACTTTAAATTCTATTCAAGCCAGGATTTTTACTATTCTTATTCTTTATAATGCCATAAAGATCTTACAGATGAAATATGAAGATAAAATGGATAAACTACAGGATGAAATGAAAAAAAGAGGGGAAAGATCTTATCTTTCTGGTTCTGCTTTAATCGTTTATGGAAGAGGTAAATATTATGGTATATTTAGCGGAGTTGAATATGCTAATTTGGTAGCTAAATACACCGCCAAAGCTACTGCTAAAGAAATTGCCAGGAAATTAGAGAAAATGTTAGCTGAAAAGGATTCAAAAAAGTTAATAGCTGAATTTATAGACAAATTAAAAGAAGAGCAGTAGATTTCTACTCTTTAAATTTACTAAATTCAAGGGATTATTTTATCCACGATAGGGGAAATATTGCTTTTTTCTTGCTAGCTTTTGGGATAGGGGATAAATCCTTGTCTATCTTTCCCTCTTTCTAATGAAAAAATATCTGATTCGCTTTATAATTATTTTACACATTTTCTTTGACAAACTCTTCTTTATGCACTATTATATCATATGGAATAAAAAGAATGAAAAAATTTAGATCTATATTTATCAAGGAAAAGATTCTTATAGTCTCTCAAGTAATAGCTGGGGAAAAGATTCAACCTCTTGCTGAAAAGTATAAAGTAAGTAGACCTTCTGTTTACCTCTGGAGGAAAAGAGCTTTAAATTCATTACAGGAAGCACTAAAGCCAGAGAAAAGAGGACCTAAATTCAAAAAAGGTAAACTCAATGCAAAAGGTAAGATAACTACTGAACAAAGGATAGAAATAGAAAAGCTAAAGAAGATCATTGGCAAGAAAGAAAAACAGATTAAAAATTTAAGAGAGATAATAAGTCTTCAAAAGAGGGATACCCCTCGTCCCTTAAAGTGTCCTTATTGTGGGCTTGAGAAGATATACAAAAATGGTACCTATAAGATAAAAATAGAAAAATTACTTAAGAAACTTAAAAAGAGTGGAGAAAAAGAAATAGTGGTCCAGCAGTTTATCTGTCCTTCCTGCAAAAGTTCTGTTCATAACCAGGAGAAAAACAGAAGAATTATTCTTTTTTAATACCTACCATACTAAAAGATAAAAAACAGTTAATCCAGCACTAACGTAGAACTTACTCACTAAAGGGATTTTTTAGACTAAAGCAAAACCCGTTAAACTGTAAAATAATTACAAATTTTTAGGAGTGCGTTCACGGTAGAACGGATAATATCTCTTTTATTTCTCCCGAAACTCTCTTGAAATCTAATTTACTTTCAATTTTTCTGATTCGTGCAAAAGTTGGTTGACAAAAAAAATATATGTACTATAATAAAAACAAAAAGATTAAAGAAGAAATTATTTAGCCATTAAGGAGAGTAAAATTGTGCAAAAAGTATATAACTCTCTCTCTCTCTCTCTCTCGAGAATAGGTTAGTTTTTTCTTTAAGTAGAGATAATTTTAAATATATAAATTTAAAGGATAGGTGATGCTTTATGCGTTGTCTATCCTTTTTTTATTTG
>JAYEHT010000070.1:0-3753 GCA_034659655.1 Candidatus Aerophobota bacterium
TTACAATCTCCTATGTTTATTTAAGCTTTACCGGAGCAACCAAAAACTCTCATTCTACCACGGATAACTTCTTTAGCTGCTTCTTTAGCCGGTTTTAACACCTTTCTGGGGTCTATTTCATCAGGATAAAGGGGTAAAAACTCTCTTATTTTCTTCACAAAAGCAATCCGAATACGGGTATCTATATTTATTTTAGATATTCCGGCGGCTATCCCCTTTTTGACTTCTTCATCGTTAGCTCCGGAGGCTCCATGAAGAACTAAAGGAAGGCCGGTTAAATCACGGATTTTCTCAATTCTTGGTACATCAAGCTTAGCAAAAGGAGTTCTACAGCCATGAATTGTTCCCACAGCTGCAGCTAAAGAATCTAATCCTGTCTGCTTCACAAATTCAGCTGCTTCCTCAGGATCAGCCATAGTCTCTTTTACTTTCTCTAAGGCTACTCCTGGCTCATCACTTGCTCCCATCCTCCCAATTTGACCAATTTCTCCTTCTACAGGAATACCGCAAGCATGAGCCATTTCTGCTATTCTCCTGGTATTAGCCGCATTCTCTGCAAAAGGAAGTTTAGAGCCATCATACATAAGAGAGGTAAATCCTGCTCTTAAACACCTAATATTCTGGTAATAATCGGTGCCATGGTCAAGATGAAGAGCAACAGGTATACTCGCCGCCTCAGATGCTACTCTCGCCATAGCCACTATATAATCTAAACCCGCATACTTTATTGCTCCTTGAGAAGCCTGCAAAATAACAGGAGCCCTCTCCTCCTCAGCGGCTTCAATGATTGCCTGCACAATTTCCATATTGTTTGTATTAAATGCCCCTACAGCATATCCTTCCTTCTGAGCTTTACGCAACATCTCTTTTGTAGTTACTAACGCCATTTTATCCTCCTAATTTAATTTATTTTGCCAATAACCATTAGAATCTGGTATTTAACTCTTTGTTATAAGACTACTCTTTTTTAAAAAAAGTCAACCTCTTTTTTCTTAAAAACCAGAAAAAAATGTACCTAAATTTTGACGAAAACTTATTATATGATAGAATATTTACATAAAAATAAAGATGGAGGACGAGTTGTTAAAAGTTGAGGGTTTAACTCTTGTTCAAAACCAAAGAGCAATTCTTAATAAAATAAATTTAGAAATAAAGAAGAATGAAATCCATACCCTTTTAGGAGTGAACGGTGTAGGTAAGAGCCGCCTTGCTTATTGTATAATGGGTTGTAGCGGATACAAGATAAAGGAAGGAAAGGTGTATTTTGAGGGAAAAGATATAACAGAATTTTCCCTCTCTCAGAGAGCAAAGTTGGGGATAACTTTAGCCTGGCAAGAATCGGCACAGTTTGAAGGAATTACTGTAAAAGATTATCTCTCTCTATCCAGAAAAAATGGGAATGATTCACTAAAGGAGATTTTAGATAAGGTTGATTTAAATTCAAAATTATATCTGGATAGAGAGGTAGGTGAGAAGCTCTCTGGTGGAGAAAGAAAGAGGATAGAGCTTGCTTCTGTTTATGCTATGCGGCCAAAGATGGCTATTCTGGACGAGCCAGACTCTGGAATTGATATGCTCTCTTTGAAAAAAATAAAAGATTATATCCTCAGTTTAAAAGAGAGAGGTTCCTCCATTTTTCTCATTACCCATAGAGAAGAGGTTACGGAAATATCTGATAAAATTTCTCTAATGTGCAGGGGAGAAATAGTTAAAAGTGGAGATCCAGATAAGGTGAGAGACTATTTTAAAAGGCGTTGCGGAAAAACCTGCAATCTAAGGAAAAAATGGGATGAACGATTATGAAGCTATTTTAAGAGCTTATAAGCTCTCCGGGGGAAATCCGAGAGCTCTTCAGTTCCCAGATATAGGGAGTTTAGTAGTCAAGGAGAATAAAGTTTTAAGTTCTAATGAGGTAGAGGGGTTAGTTTTAAAGAGCGAGGAGACTCCTGAGGGAGTGAGGGCGAAGTTATTGGTAAAAAGAGGCTTCCAGATAAAAAATCCCGTACATCTCTGTTTTGGTGTTATTCCCGAGGAAGGGATTCAGGAGATCATAATGGATATTCTCCTTGAAGATAACTCTTCTGTTGAGCTTTTAGCTCACTGTACTTTTCCCAATGCTCTTAAAGTAAAACATATAATGAAAGCAAAGATTAAAATTGGAAGAGGCTCCTCCCTTAAATATAGTGAAGTACATTACCACGGGTTAAAAGGAGGGATAGAGGTTATTCCAAAGGCAGAGGTGGAGATTGCTCAGGAGGGAAGATTTTATAATAATTTTACTTTAATTCAGGGAAGAGTGGGAAAATTAAATATTGACTATAATGTAAAGGTAGAAAAGAGGGGAGTAGTAGAGTTAATTGCCAAGGCTTATGGGAGGGAAGAGGATGAGATAAAGATAAAAGAGAGTGTTTTTCTTAATGGGGAAGAGGCTAAAGGATTAACTAAAAGTCGGGTAGTAGTTATAGATAAGGCAACCAGCGAGATAATAGGGGAAACTTACGGTAATGCGCCAGGAGCGAGAGGGCATGTAGACTGCGTAGAAATCATAGAAGGAGAAGCTAAAGCAGAGGCTATACCTAAAGTCTCCGTAAGTAACTCCGAGGCAAAAGTAACCCATGAAGCAGCTATTGGCCGAATAGATAAGAAACAGATAGAGACCTTAATGGCAAGAGGTCTTGATGAATCTGAGGCTATCAATGTAGTAATTGGAGGAATGCTAAAATAAGAATTCTCCTTTAATTACTGATTCCCTGCTTTGCCTCACGGACACTCTGATAATCTTTAATAAAGAACTCGTATCTTTAGGATCAATTTCCCTGTTCATCTTTCCAGTTTATCGGTCCTATTGAGCAAGAGCCTCTCCCTGAGTGAGTTCACTCCACCTTTACTTCTTAAGGCAGATTTGGATCCCCCTGGCAAGGTAAATTGCAGCAAGAGCCCCCATCATAGCGGGAAGATAAGATACTGTTCCGCCTTTTGTCCAGGTCATAAAAGAGGCCCACTTCCCAAAAACAGGAGTTCCTAACCAGGCACCAAGATAAGCAATTATTAAGGTAAACCAGTATCCACAAACTAACCTAACCTTAAAAATGTAGTGCCAGATTAAGGATACGCCAGCTGCGATAGCTGCCAGCCATACAATAAGATAAAGTTCCTTCATTCATTTATTTTATCTTGAGGCAACAGAAGTATTGCGAATACTTTGCCTCGCTGGCTTTACTCCAATCTTTTCAACCTTGGTTCCACAATTGGGGCAGTATCTGATATTTTCCCAGAACCTCCAGGTTATCCTACATTCAGGACAAATTAGGGTTAAAGGCTCGCCACACTCTGGACAGTAATCATTGCTGCCCGTAGTTGCTCCACATTTAGGGCATTTTAATGCCCCTGTTCCTTGTACGAATTTACTCGGCATTTTCTTACCTCCTTTTTATTGTTATTCTTCTTCTCCGGTGTCCAGGCGCTTGCGAAGTGTCCCCCGTTCAAATTTGAGGACATTACCCTCATCATTAAGGGTGACTTCATAAAGCGCCAGGAGGTCCATAGCATCGGGGATGGATTTTTTCTCGATCATTTCCACCATTACATGCCACCCCTCCTCATCTCTGGAGACCCCTTTAATACCGGAGGGCTCCAGCTTGATAAGCTTAGCTAACTCTTTCTGTGCTACTTCAGCCACTTCGCTTGTCTTCATCTTAGTTTACCTCCTTTCAAATTTTTTCTGCTTTAATTTGAAGAATCCCATTTTTGTAA
>JAYEHT010000071.1:0-3737 GCA_034659655.1 Candidatus Aerophobota bacterium
GGGCAAGGTAATGTGAGCTTCTCCAATTTTGTTCTTATTGTATTCTACAGCTACCTCTAAAGCGTGCTCATTTCTTGCCCAGGCCCTTCTGGCTATACCACCCATAACATCCCATTGAATGGCCGATCTTATTATCTCATCGACTCGCTTACTACCATCGAGAACAAGACCAAAACCGCCATTGATAGCTTTACCGATACCTACTCCACCACCGTTACTTAAAACAACATAGCTCATTCCTCGAGCAGTATTTCCAGTGAAACCATGGACAGCCATATCTGCCATAACATTGCTGCCATCTTTAATATTAGAAGTTTCCCTGTAAGGAGAATCTGTTCCTCCGGGGTCATGATGGTCTCGACCTATCATAACCGGGCCGATCTCTCCCTTACAAACCATTTCGTTAAATTTAAGGGCAATCTTTACCCGCGTCTCAGCATCTGCATAAAGAATCCGAGCTTCAGTGCCTACTACCAATCTATTCTTCTCGGCATCTCTAATCCAGTTATAATTGTCTCTATCTTGAGCTCGTCGAGTGGGGTCTATACAACTCATTGCTGCCCGATCCGTTTTTTTCAAATCTTCATGATTGTGGTTCAGGCAAACCCAGCGGAAGGGTCCATAACCGTAATCAAAGCCGATTGGGCCCATAATATCTTCAACATAGGAAGGAAAGATAAAACCTTCGCTGGTGTCTACTCCAGTTTTGGCGATTTCTCTAACTCCGGCATCAAAAACAGCCTTCATAAAACTATTACCGTAATCAAAAAAGTAAGTTCCTTTATCTACTAAAGTTTTAATCAATTCAAAGTGCTTTCTTAAAGATTTGTTAACCTCAACTTTAAATTTGCCTCTATTATTTTTGAGAAGTTCTCGCCCTTCCTTAAAGGTAAGAGTATAAGGGGTATAACCACCGTCATAAACAGCATGACAGGAAGTTTGGTCAGAAAGTAAATCTATATCTATCTTTTTATCTACAAGATATTGTAATAAATCAACAACATTACCATAATAGGCTATAGAAATGGGTTCTTTCTTGATTAGGTACTCTTTGGCCCGGCTAACTACTTCTTCTAAACTGCTGGGTATCTTGCTAACCCAGCCCTGTGCTTTACGGGTTTTAATACGGGAATAATCTACCTCGGCAATTATCCCCACACCGCCGGCAATTTCCACCGCTTTAGCCTGGGCTCCACTCATACCTCCCAATCCAGAAGATACAAAGAGGCATCCCTTTAAATTTCCTTCGGGAGGAATACCTAATTGTTGCCTTCCCGCATTTAGTAAGGTGCTATAGGTACCATGAACTATACCTTGAGGCCCAATATACATCCAACCGCCCGCGGTCATCTGACCATAATTGGCTACTCCCATAGCAGCAGCGGTATGCCAATCATCCTGATTGTCAAACTCACCCACCATCATTGAATTGGTGCTAATAACTCGAGGGCTTCCTGGCCGAGAGGGAAAAAGACCTAAAGGGTGTCCCGATTCTATTACCAAGGTTTGCTCATCAGTCATAATTTCTAAATATTTCTTTATCAAACGGTACTGCATCCAGTTTTGACAAACCTGACCGGTTTCTCCATAAGTAACCAGTTCATAAGGATAAAGAGCGACTTCAAAATCTAAATTGTTATCAATCATTACCTGAAGAGCCTTACCTTCAAGAGTATTCCCTTTGTATTCGTTAATTGGCTTTCCCCAGATTCTTCCTTCAGGACGATAACGGTAACCGTAGACTCTACCTTTAGTCTTTAGTTCCTCAAGGAATTCGGGAGCTAATTTTTCGTGTAGTTCTTCCGGAATATAGCGAAGAGCATTTTTAAGAGCAATCTCGGTTTGCCTTTTGTTTAAATTAAAACCTCTATCAGGAGCCCGGCGTATCCCTTCTATAAATTCGGGCATTTTAGGTAACTCACAGGGAAGTTTTACAGTCATAGCTTCTGTAATTCCTTTCCGCTTTTCATCAAAGGCTCTTACCATTGGAGCTTTTCTTTCCTTAGCGGCTGTTTCTCGAATAGACATTTGAATACCTCCTTTTATAACCTTCACCCTATAATGAAGTTAGTTAGTTTAAAAGCTAATTTAATCTTATTTGTGAGAATCTGATTGTTATTACGCTAACAAGGATTAAAAAGGCCCCAAGGATTTGGACATAGCTCATAGTCTCTTTAAGAAAGATATATGCTAAAAGAGGGGCTGCTACCGGTTCAATAGTAGAGACGATACTGGCTCTGCCAGCTTCAATATATTTCAAAGAAGAGATATAAAGAAAATAAGCTAAAAGTGTAGGAATCCAAGCTAAGATAAGGATAATAATCCAGACATTTAATGAGAAATTGATTCTAAAAATAAGTCGGGGGTCTCTAATAAATAACAAAAATAATGCACCAAAACCAAATGCATAGAATACCACGGTCTGGGAATCGTAATTCTGAAGGGCTTTCTTTCCAAAGATGTTGTATATAGCAGCTGTTAGAGCAGCGGTGATGCCGCAAAGTATTCCTGAATAATTCAATTTTAAGCTCTTTAAGTTATAAGCATTTGTTATGAGAAGACAGCCCAGAAAGATAAAGAGAAGGGCAAATATTTTAATAGCATCGATTTTTTCATGAAAAAAATAGGCTGAAAATACAACCACAAAGGCAGGATAAGTATAAAGAAGTAAGGCCGCTGTAGAAACCGAGGTGAGTTTTATAGCATAAAAATAGGAACTGTAATTGAGAGTAACTCCTATAAGACCAAAAAGCGTAAAAAACAGCAGATCTTTCCTTCGGATTTTGAAAAATTTCCTGTTTACCATAATCAGAACGACAAAAAGGGTTGCAAAGGCAATAATTGCTCTTAAGGTTACCACTGTTAGAGGATCTGCTCCGTATCCAAAAGATACTTTACCTAATACTCCTAATATAGCCCAGAGAATCCCAGCTGTTAAAGCTAAGAGATAACCTCGATTTGCATTATTTCCTGCCTTCATCTGTTTTTTTAGCCTCCTAAATACGCTTTCTTAACTGCAGGATTGGATAAAAGAGCCTCTGCTGTTCCTGAGAGAACAATCTTTCCCGTTTCTATGACGTATCCTCTATCCGCAATAGACAATGCCTTTCTTGCATTCTGCTCAACCAGCAGGATAGTCAATCCCTGTTGGTGTAAATCCTTAATTACCTTAAAAGTTTCTTCAACGATGATAGGCATCAGGCCCATAGAAACTTCATCCATCAATAACAACTTAGGTTTTGCCATTAATGCTCGCCCTATAGTTAACATCTGCTGTTCTCCTCCACTTAAGGTTTTTCCCACTTGTTTGCGACGTTCCTTAAGCACAGGAAAAAGCTGAAATATTTTCTTTAGGTCATTTGCTATCCCGTTCCTATCAACTCGGGTATAGGCTCCCATCATAAGGTTCTGTTCCACTGTAAGATCGGGAAATATTCTTCTACCTTCGGGCACTATACTAATTCCAATTCTCGCTCTGACAAAGGGAAGAGTAAGAGTTATCTCTTGATCCATAAACTTAATAGATCCCCGGGCACATTTTTGTAATCCCATTAAAGTTCTCAGGATGGTAGTTTTACCTGCACCATTTGCCCCGATAATGGTAACCAACTCCCCCTTTTTAACTTCAAAAGAGACATTCTTTACTGCCTGAAGTTGATCATAGAATACATCTAAATTATCTACCTGAAGTATTTTCTTCCTCCTTTCCGAGGTAAGCCTCAATAACCTTCTGATTA
>JAYEHT010000072.1:0-3730 GCA_034659655.1 Candidatus Aerophobota bacterium
TAAAAAGACTCTCGAAAGGCTATATCTGTCAGTATGGGGGAATCTTAATCTATAACCACCTCATAGAAAAACTACAGTTTGGTTCCGTTACGAAAAGATACCTATCTTCCCTGAATACGCGTAAGATTAACTCCAAGGAGATCTGCTATTCTCTACTTTACGGAGCTCTTTTAGGGGTAAGATCAATAGAAGCTTTTGATAGATTTTACAAGAAAGACTTTGGGATTCTCGTGGGGAGAATTACTGCTTTTTCTGTTAAAACCTATAGGAGATTCTTTGATGAGCTGTCATCTCTAAACAAGACTGAAAAGATTATGCTCAGCTTTGCTCAGAGGTTCTTAGAATGCAAGATTGTTCAGATAGGCATCTTTTACTTTGATGGTCACTTTATTCCCTATCATGGATTAGAGAATCTAACTAAAGGCTTTTATACTACCATAAGATTAGCCTGAAGGGTAATCTACACTACTTTGTGAACGATAAAAGTGGTAGTCCCCTCTTCTTTATGGTCAAGGAAGCTCAAGTGGACTTAATCAGGATTATCCCAGAGCTGATAGCTAAAACCAGAGAGATCATTAAAGAATATACCCCCAAGGTAGAGCCTCTTAAGATCTGCTTTGACCGGGGAGGATGGAGTGCTCTCTTTTTCAAAGAGCTAGACACAAAGTATCGAGTGCTTTTTTCTTACCTTGGGCGAGGAGAACACCCCTATTGGGATAAGTGAAATACCCGAAGAGAAATTCAAAGCATGTTTAGTTAAATTAAAACACGAGAAGATGATAGTCAAATATCTGGATGAGGCTATCTTCCTGGAAGATTATGGGAAAATTCGTTGCCTTAGCGTTATTCACCCTAAGGGCAAGAAAAGGTCACCGATTCTCACTAAAGACTGGAACTCAAGGGCTAAAGAGGCGGTTCAGATTATGTTTGGCCGTTGCGGCCAGGAGAACTTTTTCAAGATAATGAAGGAAAGATATCATCTTGATTATTTTCCCGGCTATGACATTGAGGAGATAGAAAATCAGCCTTTGGTGAAGAACCCTAAACTTCTTGGAGCCAAAAAAGCCAAAAAGAAGCTGCAAGTTGAGCTTGCAAAGATTAGGAAGACGCTTGTTACCAGATTCACTGCTAAAAAGAGAAATGCTATCTCTCTTGCTGAATATAAACAAAAACAGGCATCACTTATCAATGAAATGCAAATTCTAAAGCAAAGAATAGCTCAAATAAATAAAGAGATGAGGAAACTGTCACCTCGCATCTCCGTCCTTGAGGTATATAGCAAGAAAAGATTTTCTATCTGTGATTTTGAAAAGAAGCGCTTTTTTGATCTCATTAAGATAGTTGCTCACAATATAGAGCAAGAAATAACTAAAGCCTTCTCTTCTTATTATAATAGAGGAGACTGTTATCAAGTTATGAGAATGATCCCTGAGCGAACTACAGAGGTTAAGCTAATAAATAATGATACCCTTTTAATTAAGATAAAAGAATTGGGAACTGACCGGATGAATCAGCTTGCCCAAAGATTCTTAACTAACATTAACAATCTTGGAGGAGAAACTCTCGACAAATTCCAGTTGAAACTCTTATTTGATGTGGAATCCGAGGAATAATCACAAAATATTATCAGCATTACTTTCTTAAAATGTCGAGTTGTCCGTACCTCTGTATTTTTTATTTCTTATTTTTTAGTGAATTACCCCCTTAAAAATCCCTATATCCTTGTTTTTTCTGGTCTTTATTTAAAAACTGGGGGGTGGCAAGGGATTTTTAAAATTTGGGTTTGTTTCAAAGTTACGTGATAGAAATTAAGATTTCTTGTCCCTTGACAATAGATAAAAAATCGGATTTCATACCCCTATAGAATAAGCAACAAAAAAGGGGGTAGAAATCCGATGAAAGAAATCGAAATAAACCTCACTCTAAGATTTAGGATGCCAGAAAACGGTTTAAATGTCAATGGAATTCTCATGGGCTTGCGCAATGCCTCCTCCAAGGTTTCCTTTGCGTTATTGAAAGCTCTTTTTTCAGCCATTGAAGAGCAGACAATTGAACAAATGCAGAAAAAGTTCCCGGGTCGATATATCCACAATGGACATCAAAGAAAAGCTCGTGAACTGCGGACTTCCTTTGGGCCTTTTCATTACTATTCGGCTCAGCTGTACGATAAGCTAAGCAAAAAGACAGTGGTGCCCTTACGAAAAAATGGCTTTTTACCTAAATATCGTCGGTACACCAAAGAAGCAATGGAAGCCGGGATTGGCTCAGCAGTCCACCTATCATATCGTTGGTCCTCCAAAGAAATAGCAAGAATTCGAGAGCAAGCACCATCTGTATCGGCCAGCACTCTTCATCGTCATCTACAGGAATTTGCGGAGCAAAAATGCTCCTGGCCAAATCTAAAGAAAGTTCCCTATCGGTTCTTGATGGTCGATGGCACAGGAGTAAGGCTTCAGGGATATAAAGGAACGAAAATGGGTAAATCTGAGATGCGCTGGGCGCTGGCCTCCTTAGGAGAGAATGAGCCCTTTGAACCTGTGGGGTTCTGGATAAACAAGAGCTGGAACAAGATAAAGAAGGACCTGGAGGCTCGCCTCAATTATGACCATCTGGAGGTCCTTTTCTCCGATGGAGGACCAGGGATTGAGGAGGCTCTCTTGGAAAAGGGAATGCGCCATCAAAGATGCGTTCTCCATGGAAAAAGGGACTTCTCATATATTCTTTATATTGATGGACTAAAGAAAGCTGAACAACTCCCCCTCAGAGAAAAGCTGGCAGCAATCCCGGTTTTCCAGTTCAACAAGGAAAAGATCGAGGAGCTCAGTCCAGAGGACCTGCCCAAGGTCAAGGATCTGGCCGAGAGGACAAAGCAGGGTTTCAAGGAGATGATCGATCTTCTGGATCCCCAAAGATACCCAAGGGCTCGCTCATATATCGAGAATTTATCTAAAGATATAGCCACCTTCTTTTCCTGGTGGCTGGAGAATAAGACCTGGATTCCAATAAATACTAATGCGATAGAGAGCGGCTTTAGTCAGGTTAAGAACCGTATCTGGAGTGTTGGCAAACGCTGGAGCGAAAAGGGCTTATTGAATTGGCTGCACGTAACCATGAATAAAATCTTCTTTCCTGAAATGTGGAAAGAGCTATGGGCACAGTATATGTCACTGAACCCTCAGTTTCAACTCACCCACCTCCGGGTTAGCTGGAAGTGGTGCTAATTCATCACATCACTTTGCAACAATCTCAAAAAATAAATAAACCAAAATAAAATAATAGGATGTTGTGTGAAGTATAAGGAATTTATATCAGAGCTTGAGCAGGGGAAAATTGCTCAAGCTTATTTATTTGAAGGAAAAGAAAATTATCTTAAAGAAGAAGCTCTTGAAAAAATTAAAAAAAAGATTATTTCTTCTGAGTGTATAAATTTTAATTATGAGGTATTTTCTGGTGAGAATTCTTCTACTGAAATTATAGAATCTCTTTACATCTTCCCTTTTAATGATAAATACCGTCTAATAGTGATAAAAGAGGTTAATAAATTAAAGGAAAGAGATAAGGAAAATCTGAGAAAGTATTTAGATAATCCGGTAGATACTTCCTGCCTTATTTGTTTAGGAGAAAAATTTGATAAAAGAAAGAGGTTCTACCGAACTTTTTTAAAAAGAGGAAAGATTGTCTCTTTCTATCCTTTATGGAATAACGAGATGATAAATTGGATTAATGAAAA
>JAYEHT010000073.1:0-3716 GCA_034659655.1 Candidatus Aerophobota bacterium
GATTTAATGCAAAAAATACTGCACCACCCCCTAGAAATGGCTCTATAAATCTCCCTTTTATCAATTCTCTTGAAGGTAAAAAGGGGATTATGTAATTTAAAATCCTCTGTTTTCCACCAGGATAACATATAAAACTAACTTTTTTTTGTTTCATTTAACCCTCACCTTAATTTCTACGTGTCAAGTCATTTAACTATGTAACCGAAGTAGTAGTTGTTAAGTCATTTAAAATGTAACTTTTTGTTGTTCCTGTTGTCATTTTCTTCCAAAATCCAAAGAGCTTTTAATCCGTCCGATATCCCGCTGGCTAATGTGAGTATAGATTTCTGTAGTTTTCGAACTCTTATGCCCAAGTAACTCTTGAATATACCGTAAATCTGTACCACCTTCTAAAAGATGGGTAGCAAAATGCTGAAGTCTTTTCTCCTTTAATAGCCTCTAAAGCTACTTTTGCCTTAAAAGCTGGTGGATATTTTTTTTCGGATATTTTTCATAATGGATTCCCCTTTTTTATTTTACCTGCAGCTTAGCATACTGTCCAGTTTTTGGGGGCCACTATACTATGCCACTCTCTCAGGATTGATACTTTCTAATTTTTCTATATTGTTTGCTACTGTTGTTAGATAAAGAAAACCTACTGTTTCCTCAATCATAAGGCTTCTTTAATTGCGGATTACTTCATAAAAAGATTGAAATTGCCAAAATATGATTATGATTTTTCTCCTATGGGAAACATTTTTCAGTTTAAACTCCAGGATAAATAGTGCCATTTCTGTCTGGTTATTGGTTTAGGAGCGTGGAGTGATATTTCCTACAGGTTAGGGGATATCTTTCTTTACTAAAGTTTTCTGATTTACACATCAAGTCAAAATACTTCAACTACATTGTAACTCATTGTAGTCTTTTGTCAAACTGGTGTGCGATAAAGAGAGTGAAATGTTTCAGACCTTATGGGGCTCGAAAAAAATTAATTTGTTATGATTTTAACTTGAGAGTTTGACAAACCTTTTTGTATTTCTATAATGTAAGTAATACTAATAATTTAAAGTAAGGAGATATTAAATGAGAACAACTAATATAACTACTTTAACTAAAAAAGGTCAAGCGACCATTCCTAAAAGAATAAGAGAATATTTAGGAATAAAACCTAATGATAAGATTGAGTTTGAAATCAAAAAAGATATGGTTGTAATAAAACCTGCTTTAAACTTGGATTTAAATTTTGGAAGGGTAAAACCAAAAAAGAAACCAGAAGATTTTAAAGAGGTGAGAAAGTTTTTTGAAAAAGAAGTAGGTAAAAAAACAGCTAAAGAAGTTTAAATTATGCGCTTCATAGACACTAATCTTTTCCTTCGTTATTTCACTCGAGATGATGAAAAGAAAGCACAAAAGGTTTTGGCTCTCTTAAAAAGGGTAGAGAACAATGAAGAGAAAATTACCACTTCTCCCCTTGTTATCTTTGAAACAATTTTTACCTTAAAAAGTTTTTATAAAGTTCAAAAAGAAGAAATAAAAGAACTTATGCTTCCCATTCTCAATCTAAAGGGGCTAAAACTTCTAAATAAGGGAATATACCAGCAAGCCTTGGATATTTATGTAAAAGAAAACATTTCCTTTGCTGACGCTCTTAATGCTACTTTTATTCTTAAAAAAAGAATTAAAGAAATCTACAGTTATGATGAGGACTTTGATAAAATAGAGGGAATTAAAAGAATAATCCCTTAATAGTAAAATGTTTACAATCATCGCTATTGCCAGCCAAAGGGGAAGTAAGTCAACCAGTATTAAAATTGGTAAATGGAGAATAAGAATCGGGGATTATCGGATTAGATACGAGTTTACTTCCTCCTTCTCAACAGACCCTTATACCTCTAAATTTTAATATGATAAAGACTTTTTTGCCCAATTTTAAACCGAGTTCCTGAAATAAGTCTCTGGGCAGTTCCGCAAGTAACATAATATCTTTCACCTTAACCTGGAATCGCACTATTGAGGTAAGAGGGATTAATTTTATAATGGTCCCCCAGTATCCGTTCATCACCGAAGTTGAGGGCTTCATCGCTGACACATAGATATCCCGTGGAGAGATGAGTACTTTACTAATTTTTTCTCCCTCATAAGGAACAATTACAGAAATCTCTCCGCACTTTACTTCGGCTACCTCCTCTCTTAAAACCCTATAAGAATCACACTTCAAGATATTGGGTCTTCCTATAAAATCGACAACCCTCTCATTCCGAGGGTTAAAGAAGAGCTCTCTGGGAGAGGTAACCTGCTCCAGTCTTCCCCCATATAAGACGGCAATTCTATCTCCCATCTCTTCTGCTTCAATTAAATTATGAGTCACAAAGATGGTGGTGATACTTAATCCTCTTTGCAGACTCCTCAGCTCTATCCGAAGATATTTACGAGTCCTCAGGTCTATATTATTAAAGGGCTCATCTAAAAGTAGCACTCTTGGCGAAATAGCCAATGTTCTCGCCAAAGCTACTTTCTGTTTCTCACCGCCACTTAAATTTTTAGGATAGCGGTCTTTGAGATACTCTATGTTCATCAATTTTAATAACGAGCTTACCCTCTCTTCTACTTTCTTTATTAACTTCTTTTTCGTATTTAAACCATAGGCTATGTTTGCATAAACATTAAGATGAGGAAAAAGAGCTAAATCCTGGAAGAGATATCCCACTCTTCTCCGCTGGGGAGAAGTTGCATCTATGGGCTCACCATCAAAAAGTATGCTTCCGGAATAATCAACTAAACCGGCAATAATATTTAAAAGAGTGGTCTTCCCTGCCCCAGTGGGTCCTGTAAGAACTAATAACTCTCCTTCGGCAATTTTTAAATTTACCCCCTGACATATATTATTAGAAACATTTCTAAGTTCAACGGTGGCCACTTTTTTTGTTACCTCCATTTTTGAGTTAATTTCAACTCAAGATAGAGAAAAAACCTCTCAAACAAAAAGCACATTGCTGATAAAACCATCAGACATACTATAATCATATCCACTCGAATTAAGCTTTCAGCTCTCATAAGCAATGCTCCTATCCCCGTAGGAATAGCCACCATCTCAGCAGCTATTATTACTCGCCAGGCCATCCCCGCTTCCAACCTCAATCCTGTGAAGATATTAGGCAAAGCTAAGGGTAGAATTACGGTATATAATACATACCTATCAGAGGCACCCAGAGTTTTGGCTGCTTTAATCAATTTTTTATCTACACCTTCAATGCCTGTAATAGTGTTATAAATCACGGGAAAGAACGAACATATAAATATTATCATCAGAGGCAATACCTCGCCTATTCCTACCCAGAGCATCAAAATAGGTAGCCAACCTAAGGCTGGAATAGGATATAAGAGACTGATTATAGGGTATAGAGCCTTATTTGCAGCTTTCTTATAGCCCATCATAATTCCCATTCCGATACCAGCTATAGAACCTGTAGAAAAACCGATTAATACTCGGGCTAAACTCCTTAGAAAATTATCTATCAGCACTCCCTTGGCTATCAGATAATAAAACTCCCGTATTACTGTGGAAAAAGGGGGAAAGAAGAAATGGCCGGGAATGAGATTCAGGCGGGCAGCCGCTTCCCATATCATAAGAAATATAGCCACCGGCAATATACCCCATCCAAATTTGAGTCTATTCATCCAACACACCTCAATATAATGGGAGACTAAAGTCTCCCCTACCCAAACCCCCCGATTTA
>JAYEHT010000074.1:0-3699 GCA_034659655.1 Candidatus Aerophobota bacterium
GAAAAAACTAGAGAAACTATGGAGATAAATCGAAATACTGTCTCTCTTGATACACTCGTAGGAGAAAATAAGGATGTGCCGCTGATTGATTTTATTCCCAATTCTTCGATCCCTCCCCCTGTCTATAGACTTACTCTGGATACACTTAAAGAGGAAGTGAGGGAATTACTGGAAAAAGCAGTAAAAGATAAGCGTGAAATGGAAATATTAAAATTAAGATTTGGATTAGAAGAGAAAAGGGAGGACTCTTTGCGGGAGATCGGCAAAAAGTACGGAGTAAGCCGGGAAAGAATTAGACAAATTCAGGAAAGAGCTTTAAACAGATTACGAATCCCTGCAGAAAAAAGAGGCTTGAGAAGTTATCTCCAATTATTGGACGCTCTCAGATCAGAGCTACAATGAAAATATCAGAATACAAGGAGTTCCATAGATGACTTTGTATAAGTTAACCCTTATCCTTAAAGCAGAATTAGATGAAGAAAAAAAGGGACTGCTACTGGAAAAGATTAAAGATGTCATTAATGATGGCGGAAAATGGGAGATAAAGGATATTTCTGAGGGAAAAGTGAAAAAACTTGCCTATGAAATAGATAAAAATAAAGAAGGAATTTTTACAACAATTTACTTTGAGATACCCCCTTCAAAAGTTAAAGAAATTAAAGATTCTCTTAAAACTCAGGAAGAGGTAATAAGATCAATGATTGTAAAGATAAAAAGACCCTTAAAAGTAAGTAACAAAAAAGAGAGAGGAGGTTACCCAATTTGAATCGAATAAGCCTGGTAGGCAATCTAACCCGTGACCCCGAGCTTAGATATACTCCTGATGGAACGCCTGTAGTAAGTTTCACAATAGCTGTTAATCGTTCCTTCACAAATCGGCAAGGGGAAAGGGAAGCCGATTTTATTCCTGTTGTGGTATGGCGAAAACCAGCAAAGAGTTGTTCAGAATATCTAATGAAGGGGAGCCAAGTGGCTGTGGACGGGAGACTGCAGATTCGCTCTTACGAAGATAAAGCTGGGATTAGAAGAAAAGTAGCTGAGGTAATAGCCCGGAGAGTAGAATTTTTACAGAGACTAAAAAAGCGTGCACCAGCGGAGAGTATGAAGGAAGAAGTAGAAAATGAGATAGATAGAGTCGAGCTTGATGAAAAGAAAAAAGAGGGTGGAGAGAACAGTGATGCTATCCCCTTTGGAGAGTAAAAACAGGATTACAGGATTAAAGGATTAGAGGGAAAACCAGAAAAAGCAGGATTAAAGGATTAAAGGATTAGAGGATTAGAGGGAAAACCAGAAAAAGCAGGATTAAAGGATTAGAGGGAAAACCAGAAAAAGCAGGATTAATTCTTGATAATTCAATTGAGGAGGAAGAGATTTGACTACTAAAATTATACACAGAAAAAGGAAATTCTGTAACTTTTGTCGAATGAAAAGCGATTTTATAGATTACCAGGATATAAAAACCTTACGATACTATATAGATAGTCGAGCTCGAATAAAAAGTAGAAGACGTACAGGTGTATGTGCTAAACATCAGAGAATGCTTTCTAAAGCTATTAAAAAAGCAAGAGAAATGGCACTTTTGCCCCGCAAATGATACAGAGGGAGAAAATGAAAGTCATACTAATACAGGATATAGAGCGCTTAGGAAAAAGAGAGAAGATAGTAGAAGTAAATGATGGCTATGGACGTAATTTCCTTCTTCCAAAGAAAATGGCTCTGCGAGCTACTCCTGCTAATATTAAACAATTAGAAGAGAAAAAAAGAGCAGTTCGGGAAAGAAGAGAAAGAGGAAAATTGAAAGCTCTTAAAATAGCCGAGAAATTGAAAGGGGTTAGATTAATAATAGAAAGAGAGGTAGGAGAAGAAGGAAAGTTGTTTGGTGCTGTTACCTCACAGGATATTGCTCAAGAAATAAGAAAAAAATCCCATTTAGAGATAGACCACAGAAAGGTTAATTTAGAGGAACCTATCAAGGTTATAGGAATTAAAAAGATTTCTCTTAAACTTCACCCTAAGGTAGGGATTGAGGTGGAAGTGGAGGTAAAAAAGAGAGACTAATTCACCTCTTGTAAGAACATCTTACTCACCTTCCCTATATCTCCTGCTCCCAGAATTAAGAGAAGGTCGCCGGGAGTAGTCTTTTTCTTTAAAAAATTAATTATCTGGTCAGTGGAGGAGAAGTAGTGAGTCTTTTCTTTTCTCTGTTTTCTAATCTCCTCAAATAATAGTTTCCCACTTATACCGGGGAGAGGACGTTCTCCAGCAGCATAAATAGAGGTTAGAAGGAGAATATCTGTTTTCTTAAAAGCGGTGGTAAAGCGAGGAAGAAGTATTTTTGTTCGTGTATAGCGGTGAGGTTGAAAAACTGTTATAATTCGTCTGTTTAATCTTTTAGCGGCGGTTAATGTCTTTTCAATTTCTGTTGGATGATGAGCAAAGTCACCTATTACCAATACACGAGAGGAAGTCTCCCCTATCTTCTCAAATCTTCTTTTTACTCCTCTGAAGGAAGAGAGTGATTTTTTCATCTTGTCCCAACCTATTTTTAGACTTATTCCTACTCCTATAGCCCCAAGAGAATTATATATATTGTGTTCACCAGCTAAAGAGAGCTTAATCTCTTCTGCTACATCCCCTTTATATTTAACTCGATAAAGAGATGTAAACTCTTTCAGTCTTATTTTATCAGCGCATAACTCTGCTCTGGAGTTAATCCCATAGGTAATCAGCTTTTGTGAGGGATGGAGATTTGTTCTTTCTAAAATTTCTCTTAATTGTTCATCATCTCTATTTATAATTAGCGTTCCTTCCGGCTTTAACCTCTCTACAAATTGAACAAATGAGTTCAACAGATTCTTTTTTGATTTATAAAAGTCTAAATGGTCATCCTCTAAACTTGTAAGGATGCAAATTTTGGGATGAAGAAACAAAAAAGAGCCATCCGACTCATCACTTTCGGCTACCACATACTCATCATCTCCTAATTTACCAGTGCTTCCTATTGTATTATCCTCTCCTCCAATAAATATAGTAGGATTTCTACCCCCCCCTCTGAGAAGAGAGTATACAAGAGAAGTGGTAGTCGTCTTCCCATGAGTTCCAGCAATAATAATGTTTTCTCTCTCATTGGTAAGATAAGCTAAGAGTTGCCCTCTAAAGAGAAGAGGAGTATTTTTTCTTTTTGCCTCCTTGAGTTCGGGATTCTCAGGTAAAATAGCAGAAGAAACTGCTACTACATCAGCATTGTTAATATGGGAAGGGCTATGTCCCCGGTAAATAGTCGCTCCCTTTATCTTTAGTCCCTCAGTAAATTTATTCTCTCTTACGTCTGAGCCACTGACTTTGTACCCCATTTCCAATAATACTTTTGCCAATCCGCTCATCCCGGCTCCACCAATCCCTATAAAATGAATAGATTTAACCTTACTTAACATTATTTTTCTAATTCTCTCTTTTTGTTTCTTGGTTTTTGGTTTTTTCCCTCTAATCCTTTAATCCTTTAATCCTGGTTTTTCCCCTCTAATCCTGTTTTTTCCCCTCTAATCCTTTAATCCTCTAATCCTCTAATCCTGTTTTTTCTGCCAAGTCATAGATCATTTTTACCACTTTTTCTGTAGCTTCCGGTTTTCCCAGCGCTTTACTCTTTTTTCTCATCTTCTTAAATAAGTTTCTATCATTAACCAATTTTAAAATACTCTC
>JAYEHT010000075.1:0-18633 GCA_034659655.1 Candidatus Aerophobota bacterium
TGCAGTTGAACATCAAGAAGAATTTCTCTCTTCCGAGGAAGAAGAAAAGGAGCCTCTAAAAATTAGAGAGGAAAGAGTAGCCATTATTGGGGCAGGACCAGCAGGGCTGACCTGTGCCTATGATTTAAAAAAGCTGAGATATGAAGTTACTGTATTTGAAGCTCAAGACTCTCCCGGAGGAATGATGTCCGCAGGAATTCCTGGATATCGCTTATCCAGGGAAGTTCTAAAAAGGGAAATTAAACAGATTGAAGAGGAAGGGGTAAAGATTCTTCTTAATACTCCCATTTGCTCAAAAGAGGAATTTAAAAAATTAAGAGAGGATTATCGGGCGGTGTTTGTTGCCATCGGAGCCCAAAAAAGTAAGAGATTGAGATTGGAAGGCTCAAGTTTAAAAGGTGTGCTCTATGGAGTAGAATTTCTTAAGGATGTCAATAAAGGAAAAGAGGTTACCATAGGGGAAAGGGTAGCTGTAATTGGTGGAGGAAATGTAGCTATCGATGTGGCTTTATCTTCATTGAGAGTGGGAGCAAAGGAGGTTCATCTATTCTGTCTTGAATCTCGTAAGGAGATGCCAGCATTTGAATGGGAGATTGAAGAAGCTGTAAGAGAAGGGGTAAATCTGCATTGTTCAAGAGGACCGAAGAAGATTTCAGGGAAAGAAGGGAAGGTTAGTGGTTTGGAAACTATTCTTTGCACATCAGTTTTTGATGCTGAAGGAAGATTTAATCCTCAGTTTAAAGAAAAGACGGAATCCGCTGTGGATATAGATACAGTGATAATTGCCATAGGTCAGGAGGCAGATTTTGCAGGACTTGAAGAAGTTAAATTTACCCCTTATAAAACTATAGATGCTAAAAAGATTAGTTTAGCTACCTCTATTTCTGGTGTCTTCGCTGGAGGTGATGTAGTCAGTGGTCCCGCTTCAGTAATTGAAGCTATAAGCCAGGGGCATGAGGCATCTATCTCCATTGATAGATATCTAAAATCTGAAGATTTAATTGAAGGTAGAGAAAAAATAAAGGAAGAAGCGGCGGAAGCTCCAGAAAAGGAAGTTGTCTTAAAAAAGAGAGAAATGATGCCTTCTCTTTCTCTTGAAGAAAGAAAAGGGAACTTCAAAGAGATTGAATTAGGGTTCACTGAAGAGATGGCAATAAATGAGGCAAAGAGATGTCTCAACTGCGGCATCTGTTCAGAGTGCCTGGAATGTGTAAGAACCTGTAAAGCAGAAGCAATTCTTCATGATATGGTTGAAGAAAAAGTGGGAATAGAGGTTGGTTCTATCATTCTCTCCTTCGGTTTTGATGAATTCAATCCCCGGTTAAAAGGAGAGTACGGATATGGCAGATTCCCTAATGTAATATCCAGTATTGAATTTGAGAGAATCTTATCTGCCTCAGGTCCCTATCAGGGTGATGTAGTGAGACCCTCAGATAAAAAATTACCTGAAAAGATTGCCTGGATTCAGTGTGTGGGCTCGCGGGATGTGAAATCCGGTCATCCCTACTGTTCATCTGTTTGTTGTATGTACGCTACCAAAGAGGCGGTTATTGCGAAAGAGCATGCAGGCTCTGAGCTTACCTGCCATATTTACTTTATGGATATGCGCTGTTTTGGTAAGGATTTTGATAGATATTATGAGAGAGCAGAGAATGAGTATGGAGTGGATTATAGAAGATGTAGAGTCTCCTCTGTGGAGGAAGACCCTCAAACTCATAATTTAAGAATAAGGCATGAGACCGAAGAAGGGGATTTAAAAGAAGAAGAGTATGATTTAGTAGTCTTGTCGGTTGGTCTTGTGCCTTCTGAGGATGCATTAAAGATAAGTGAAAAATTAGGTGTTGAGTTAAATGAGTTTAATTTTATTAAATCGGATGAGTTTTCTCCTGTGGATACTACAAGGAAGGGAATATATGCTTGTGGGGCAATTTTAGAGCCCAAAGATATTCCAGAAACTGTAACTCAAGCAAGCGGAGCTGCCGCGAGGACCTCGTCTCTTCTTTCTTCTGCTCGAGGGAGTTTAATTAAGGAGAAGGAGTATCCTCCAGAGAAGGATGTGAGCGAGGAGCCTCCAAGGGTAGGTGCATTTATCTGCCACTGTGGAATAAATATTGGAGGAGTGGTTGATGTTCCCTCTGTTGTTGAATATGCCAGGAACTTGCCTGGTGTAGTCTATGCTGAAGATAACCTTTATACCTGCTCTCAGGATACTCAAGAGAGAATAAAAGAAGCAATAAAAGAGCATAAATTAAACCGGGTGGTGGTTGCTTCTTGCACTCCACTCACACATGAACCTCTTTTTCAAGAGACGATAAGGGAAGCTGGCTTAAATCCTCATCTTTTTGAGATGGCTAATATTCGTGACCAGGATTCCTGGGTTCATATGAAAAACCCGGAAGAAGCTACGGAAAAGGCAAAGGAGTTAGTAAGGATGGCGGTAGCAAAAGCCTGCTTGATTCAGCCCTTGCCCAGCTTTTCTTCAAAAGTTATTCAGAAAGGACTGGTTATTGGAGGGGGTTTAGCGGGAATGATATCCGCCTTAAATATAGCTGAACAGGGATTTGAGGTATATCTTATTGAAAAAGAGGCTGAGTTAGGGGGGAATTTAAGAAATCTTCACTGGACTCTGGAAAATGAAGATGTGCAGAGTTATCTGAAATCAATAGTTAAAGAGGCGGAAGAGAATTCAAAAATAAAAGTATATAAGAATGCACATATCAAGGATGTAGAAGGGTATGTAGGAAACTTTACAACAACAATAACCCAACAAAATGAAGAGATAGAATTAGAACATGGAGTAGTTGTTGTAGCTACCGGTGCTAAAGAGTCAAAACCCAAAGAATACTTATACGGAGAAGATGAGAGAGTAGTTACTCAGCTGGAACTTGAAGAAATGTTATCCAGGCCTAACTCTAAGATTCCTTCTCTCAATACTATAGTGATGATTCAATGTGTTGGCTCCAGAGACGATGAGAGGCCCTACTGCAGCCGGGTATGTTGCAGTGATGCGGTGAAGAATGCTCTTAAGATAAAAAAAGAGAGCCCTCGAGCAAATATATTTATTTTGTATAGAGATATGAGAACGTATGGCTTTAAAGAGAGCTTTTATCAGGAAGCTCGAGATAAAGGAGTAGTTTTTATAAGATACAATAAGGATAAAAAGCCTCACGTAAGTAAAGACGCTGAGGGTTTAAAGGTAGAAGTTTTAGACCCTATTCTTAAAGAGAAGCTTCTTATCCGTGCTGACCTTCTGGTATTGAGTGCGGCTATTATTCCTGATGAAGATAACCAGGCTCTTGCTCATATGTTGAAAGTCCCTTTAAATGAAGATGGTTTTTTCTTGGAAGCTCATGTGAAACTGCGTCCCGTAGATTTTTCTACCAGGGGTATCTTTTTAGCAGGAATGGCTCACTCTCCAAAGTTTATTAAGGAGACTATCTCTCAAGCTTACGCTGCTGCTGGGAAAGCCTGTGCTGTAATTTGCAAAGACCGTGTTGAGGCGGAGGCAATTATTGCCGAGGTGAATGAGAGATGGTGTCAGGGATGCGGTATATGTGCTTCAGTATGTCCTTATGAGGCTATAAGTATAGATGAGGAGACTAATTTAGCAAAGGTGACCGAGGTTCTCTGTCAGGGTTGCGGCAGTTGTGCTGCTGCCTGCCCCAGTGGAGCTATTCAGCAGAAGGGTTTTCAAAAAAATGAGATTCTTTCCATGGTGGATGCAGCAATATAAAGAAATCTACTATGATTATAAGAAGGAGGTAATTAATGGCTGATTTTGAGCCGAAGATAGTCGGCTTTTTGTGTAATTGGTGTACCTATGCGGGAGCAGACCTTGCAGGTACTTCAAGAATGCAATATCCACCAAATATTAGACCTATCAGGGTGATGTGTTCGGGGTCGGTTGATTCTGCTTATGTTATTCGGGCTCTCTTGGAAGGAGCTGATGGAGTCCTTATTGGTGGATGTCATCCGGGAGACTGTCATTATGTGAGTGGAAATTATAAGGAGAGGAGAAAAATTACTGTTCTAAAAAGTATTTTAAAGACTCTGGGCTTGGATGATAATAGAGTCTGGATTAGATGGATCAGTGCCAGCGAAGGTAAGAGGTATGCCGATACTATATCTGAGATGACATCCTATTTGAAAAAATTGGGTCCCAATCCCCTAAGAAAACAGTGGTCTTTATAGAGGTGAAAAATGAGAAAAGAGGTAGTTATTGAAGTAAAGAATGGGAAAGTAAAAGAGACGATTAACTCTTTTTTAAGCGAGCTTCTTGAAAAGAATCTGGTGAGCGCCCTTCTGGTTCCTCGGGAGGTTCCCTCAAAAGATAATGTGGTTCAAAGTCTGGTGACCACCTCTGAGGGACTAAAAGAGGCAAATGTTTTTGCTCCTGTCCTTCCTGTGAATTCGGCAGAGATTATCTCCAAAATGACCAGACTCACCTCCTATAAAAGTCCTGTAGGAATCATTCTTAAACCCTGTGAGATAAGAGCATTGATAGAGCTGGTTAAATTAGAACAGGCTTCCCTGGATAATCTACTTATAATCGGGGTGGATTGCCTGGGAACCTATTCAGTGAGTGATTATCAAAACCTCTGCAGGCAAGGTAATTCTCCTTTTGAGGAATTGGTAAAGAAATTTAAAGAGGGAAAAGAAGATACTCAATTAAGAGAGGCCTGTCGGGTGTGTGAATATCCTGTTCCCTCTAATACCGATTTAACTGTTGGCTTGATAGGAGTAGATTTTTTAAAAGGTATTCTTCTTAAATCTTGTACTGAAAAAGGAGAAGAAGTTTTGGAAAAGTTCTCTTTTCCAGAATTTGACCAATCAAAGGAAAGAGAAAAGCTCGTTTCTAAATACATTAATGAAAAGATAGAAAAAAGAGATGGGCTTTTTTCTCAGACAAAGGAAGAGGTTGGTGGGTGGGAGAATTTGCTTTCGGTCTTTTCAACCTGTATTGGTTGTCATAACTGTATGAGAGTCTGTCCCATTTGCTATTGCAGAGAGTGTTTCTTTGAGTCGCCAACTTTTGAATTTGGCTCAGAAAAATACCTTGGGTGGGCTCAGAGGAAAGGCTCTATTAAAATGCCTAAGGATACTATTCTTTTCCATTTAGGGAGAATGAATCATATGGCCACTTCCTGTGTGGGATGCGGGATGTGTGAACAGGCTTGCCCAAGCAATATCCCGCTTCTTAAGATATTTAAAACAGTATCCCATAATGTGCAAGAGATTTTTGATTATGTTCCTGGAAGGAATTTAGAAGAGTCATTGCCGCTCACCACTTTTAGAGAAAATGAACTCCAATCAGTAGGGGAGGAGTAAAATGAGTGAAAATGAAGAAAAGGTTGTGAGAGTAAATGAATTAGACTCAAATTTTAAATATGAGATTCAAAAAGAGCCTGGGGGTGAGAATATTACTCGTTGTCTTGCCTGCGGTACTTGCACTGCATCCTGCCCTGTGAGAGAGGTAAACGAGAAGTATAATCCCCGAAAGATTATTAGAATGGCTCTATTAGGAATGAAAGAGAGGGTTCTTTCCAGCGATTTTATCTGGCTCTGTTCCAGTTGTTATACCTGCTATGAGAGGTGTCCTCAGGATGTGAGGATTACGGAACTAATGAATGCTATGAAAAATATAGCTGTAAAAGAGGGGCATATCCATCCATCTTTTACTGCTCAACTGGATGCGTTAAATTCTCATGGTAGACTTTATGAGATTGGGGAGTTTGATAATAAGAAGCGAGTGAAGCAGAATCTTCCTCAAATAGAGGAGAGTGCCGAGGATACAAAAAAGTTATTTAAAGAGGAAGGAGTGGATAAGCTGGTAACTGCTAAGGAGGAGGAATAATGAGATACGCTTTATTTTTGGGATGCACTGTTCCGGTGAGGGCTTTAAATTACGAGATTTCTGCAAGGAAAGTAGCCGATAAATTAGGTATAGAGTTTGTAGATATAAATGATTTTGGTTGTTGCGGTTTTCCGGTGAAATCGGTGGATAGAGATACCTTTCTCTTAATGGCTGCTAAAAATTTAAGTTTAGCTGAGGAAAAAGGTTTGGATATCTGCTGTCTTTGTAGTGCCTGCACTTCTGTTTTAACAGAAGCAAATAAAGAGTTAAAAGAAGATGAAGATTTGCGGAAAAGGATAAATAAGGAGCTTTCAGTTTTGGGGAGAGAATACGAGGGAAAAATAAAGGTAAAACATTTTGCCCGAATTTTATATGAGGATGTTGGTCTTGATAAGATAAGAGAGAATTTAAAGGTTGATTTATCTAAATTTAAGTTTGCTGCTCACTATGGTTGTCATTATTTAAAACCTTCAGAAATATATGAGGGTTTTGATGATCCTGAAAATCCGAAGACTCTGGATGAGTTAATTGAGGTGACAGGAGCAAAATCTGTTTCCTACGAGGATAAAAACGGATGTTGTGGTGGGGGCATTTTAGGTATAGATGAAGTGACAGCTCTAAAAATGGCTAAGACTAAACTTGACCATGCGAAATCTGCTCATGCAGATGCTATCTGCTTGATTTGTCCTTTTTGTAGTATTATGTATGAAGGAAGCCAGAAAAAGATAGAGAGGCAATTTGAAGCAGAGTATAAACTGCCCGTTTTATACTATCCTCAAATTCTTGGTCTTGCCCTGGGTATTCCTCAAGAAGAGTTAGGTTTTAAGATGAACAGAGTAAAACCAAAAGAGATACTGGCAAAATTATAGTAATGTAAAGGGGAATAAGAGGTGAGTTCAAAAAAAGATAAAGTTGGAGCAGTGATGGTAGTGGGGGGTGGTATTGGTGGAATTCAAGCCTCTTTAGATTTAGCAGAGTCTGGTTTTAAGGTTTATCTTGTAGAAAAAGATTTAAGTATTGGTGGAGTGATGGCTCAGCTGGATAAGACTTTTCCTACTAATGATTGTGCGATGTGTATTCTTTCTCCAAAACTCGTTGACTGTGGAAGACATTTTAATATTGAGATGCTTACAGGGTCTGAAGTGCAAAGTATTGAAGGAGAGGAAGGTAATTTTAAGGTAAGAGTGAAAAAGCATCCCCGTTTTGTTGATTTAGCGAAATGCACTGGTTGTGGAGATTGCGCCGAAGTTTGCCCTGTGGAAATTCCCAGTGAATATGAAGAAAACCTGATAAATAGAAAGGCGATCTATAGACCCTTTACGCAGGCGAATCCCAGTGCATTCGGCATTGATAAAAGAGGAACTCCTCCCTGCAGAGCTGCCTGTCCTTTGCATGTGAATGCTCAGGGCTATGTTGCCCTGATGGCTCAAGGAAAATTTAAGGAAGCCCTTGAGCTTATTCGAGAAAAGAATCCACTTCCAGGAATATGTGGTCGAGTATGCACCCATCCCTGTGAGGATGAGTGCCAGAGGCAAAGGGTTGATGAGCCCATTGCTATTATGTTATTAAAAAGGTTTGCTGCTGATTATGAAAGAGGGGTAGATTTTGAGTTAAAGATTGAGAAGGAAAAAAATAAGAAAATAGCTATAATTGGCTCTGGTCCTGCTGGTTTAACTGCAGCCTATGATTTAAGAAAACTCGGCTATAAACCTATTATATTTGAGGCGCTTCCTGTTGCCGGGGGGATGCTCAGTGTAGGCATTCCCGATTATCGTCTTCCCAAAGATATTTTAAGAAAAGAGATTGGGATCTTAGAAAATTTTGGTATTGAGATAAAATTGAATACCCCTATAGGTGAGAATTTAACTCTAAAGGACCTTAAAAATGATGGATACGAGGCAATATTTATCGCTGTCGGAGCTCATATATCTATGAAATTGCAAGTTCCGGGAGAGGATTTAAAAGGAGTCCATCATGGAGTAGAGTTTTTAAGAAGAATAAATTCAGGTAAAAAGGTAGAAATAGGAGAAAAGGTGGTTGTCATAGGAGGGGGAAACGCAGCTATTGATGCCGCAAGGACAGTTTATCGCTTAGGAGCAGAGCAAGTTACTATTGTTTATAGAAGGTCGAGAGTGGAGATGCCGGCTAATGAAGAAGAGATAAAAGAAGCAGAAAAAGAGGGAATTGAAATACTTTATTTGGCCACACCTACCAGGATTTTGGGCAAGGATGGTAAAGTTAATCAGGTCCAATGCCTCAGGATGAAATTGGGTGAGCCCGATGCTTCAGGAAGAAGAAGACCTATTCCTGTTGAAGGCTCAGAGTTTATTATTGATACAGATACGATAATTCCAGCTATTGGCCAGTCCTCCGATTTATCATTTTTAGGTTCTCATCATAAGTTTAATCTTGTTCGGGGAAGAAGGTTTGAGGTGGACCCTTTAACTTTAGAGACAAATATAAAGGGTATTTTTGCTGGTGGTGATGCGGTTACCGGACCAAATACAGTTATTGAGGCGATGGCTGCAGGGAGAAAAGCGGCTATCTCTATCGACCGTTATCTTCAGGGTGAAGATATGCGAATAAATCGAGAAGGAGAGGGAACTCAAAAGAGCGAGCTCGAAGTGGATATAGAAGGAGTAGAACCTGAAAAGAGAATAGAGGTTCCTACTCTTTCTTTGAATGAAAGAAAAGAGAATTTTAAAGAAGTTGTTTTAGGTTTTAGCGAAGAAGAGGCAATTAATGAGGCAAAAAGATGTCTTGCTTGTGGAGGATGTTCTGAATGTATGCAGTGCGTAGAAGCTTGTAAGGCAGAAGCTGTTCTTCATGATATGGTTGAAGAAGATGTAGAGGTAAATGTTGGCTCTGTAGTTCTTTTCCCCGGGTTTGATGAGTTTAATCCTCAATTAAAGGAAGAGTATGGTTATAAGAGATTTCCCAATGTTATATCCAGTATTGAGTTTGAGAGAATCTTATCTGCCTCGGGCCCCTATCAAGGTCATGTAAGGAGAATTTCGGATGATAAACATCCGGAGAAAATTGCCTGGATTCAGTGTGTTGGCTCAAGAGACTCTAAAATTGGGAGAGGATACTGCTCCTCGGTTTGCTGTATGTATTCTACAAAAGAAGCTTTAGTTACAAAAGAGCATGCTCCAGATACAGAGACAACCATCTTTTATATAGATATGAGAGCTTACGGGAAGGATTTTGATAAATATATAGAGAGAGCAAAGTCAGAATACGGAGTAAGATATGTTCGCTCAAGGATTTCAGAGGTGCAAGAAAACTCCAAAACTCATAATTTAAGAATAAAGTATGAGGCAGAGGATGGAAAACTTATGAGCGAGGAGTTTGAATTAGTGGTTTTATCTGTTGGTCTTGAAGCTTCAAAGAGTGCTAAAGAGTTAGCAGAAAAGTTTGGTATAGAGCTGAATAGATATAACTTTGCCAGGACAAATAATTTTGAGCCTCTTCAGACTTCTCGTCCGGGCATATTTGTTGGCGGTGCGTTTTCCGGTCCTAAAGATATTCCGGAAACTGTAGCTCAAGCAAGTGGTGTTGCTGCAGAAGCATCGAGCATCTTATCTGAGGCAAGAGACTCTTTGATAAAGGAAAAGGAGTATCCTCCGGAGATAGATGTAAGAGGGGAAGCTCCAAGAATAGGTGTATTTGTCTGCCACTGCGGGATAAATATTGGAGGAGTGGTTGATGTCCCTTCCGTTGTTGAATATGCCAAAAGCTTACCCGGTGTAGTTTATGCTGAAGACAATCTCTATACCTGTTCTCAGGATACCCAGGAGAGAATGAAAGAGGCTATCAAAGAGCACAAATTAAACAGAGTGGTAGTTGCCTCTTGCACTCCGCGAACTCATGAGCCTCTTTTTCAGGAGACCATAAGAGAGGCAGGCTTAAATAGGTATCTTTTTGAGATGGCTAATATTCGTGACCAGTGCTCCTGGGTTCATATGAGAGAACCAGAAAAGGCTACAGAGAAGGCAAAAGATTTAGTAAAAATGGCAGTGGCAAAGGCTCAATTGATAGAGCCGTTGGAGAGAGCGAATTTGCCAGTTACTCATAAAGGATTGTTAATTGGTGGAGGAGTATCGGGGATGGTATCAGCTTTAAGGCTCGCTGAAGAAGAGTATGAGGTATATCTGGTAGAAAAAGAGAAAGAACTTGGCGGACAGGTAAGGTATATTTATTATACCCTGGAAGGTGAAGATGTGCAGAAGTTTTTAAGAGAGCTTATAGATAAGGTCAAATCAAATGATAAAATTCATATTTTCACCAAAGCTCAGATTGAGAAGATTGAAGGGTTCGTGGGTAATTTTAAGACTGTAGTTAAGGTAGATTCTTCTTTAAAAGAGCTTGAGCATGGAATTATTATTGTAGCTACAGGAGCAGAAGAGTATACACCTACAGAGTATCTTTACGGTGAAGAGAAAAGAGTTATCACTCAAAGAGAGTTGGAAAAGCTTATTTTTAGCGGAAAGTTGGATGTTAATTCTCAAAATTCCATTGTGATGATTCAATGTGTTGGCTCAAGGAATGATAAACATCCTTATTGCAGTCGTGTTTGTTGTTCAGAAGCTATAAAAAATGCCCTTAAGATTAAAGAGATGAATAAAAAGGCTAATGTTTATATTCTTTATCGAGATATAAGAACCTACGGTTTTAAGGAAGACTATTATCAGAAGGCTCGAGAAGAAGGTGTTGTCTTCATTCGATATGAGGAAGGGAAAGAACCTAAAGTAAGAAAAAACAAAGGAAAGATTGAGGTTCTCGCAGAAGACCTTATCTTAAAAGAAAACCTGTTGATTAATGCTGATCTTGTAGTTTTATCTACGGGTATGGTTCCTCGAGAAGATAACAAGGAATTGTCTCAAATACTGAAAGTCCCTTTAAATGAGGATGATTTTTTCTTGGAGGCTCATGTAAAGCTTCGTCCGGTAGATTTTGCTACAGATGGGATTTTTCTTTGTGGTCTGGCTCATTCTCCAAAGTTTATTGAGGAGAGCATCTCCCAGGCTAATGCTGCTGTATCACGTGCTTGCACCATTTTATCCAGGGAACAGCTGGAGACAGAGGGGATTGTATCAGGAGTAGATGAAGTAAAGTGTGTTGGATGCGGTCTCTGTAAGGAGGTTTGCCCCTATGGAGCAATTGATATAAAGCTAAAGAAGGTGCTTGGAAAGGAAAAAGAGGTGGCTGAGGTGAATGTAGCCCTATGTAAAGGTTGTGGTGCCTGTGCTGCATCCTGTAGATCAGGTGCAATCAACCTGAAAGGATTTTCTGATGAGGAAATATTTGAACAGATAGGAGCTTTAGTATGAGGGAGAGAGAACCCAAAATCCTTGCTTTTTTATGCAATTGGTGCTCTTATGCTGGTGCAGATCTTGCAGGTGTTTCCAGGATTCAATACCCACCAAATGTGAGAGTAATTCGTGTTCCTTGCTCCAGTAGAGTAAATCCACTTTTTATTTTAAAAGCTCTTCAACAGGGTATAGATGGAGTCCTGGTAGCCGGTTGCCATCCTGGTGATTGCCATTATATCTCGGGAAATTATATTGCCAGAAGAAAATTTGCTATCATTAAGAACTTTTTAGAATATATCGGAATTGAGGAAGATAGGGTTCAGTTTGCCTGGGTTTCTGCAGCGGAAGGGGCAAGGTTTGCTCAGGTGATTAAAGAAGTTACTGAAAAAGTAAAGAGATTGGGACCGATAAAAAAATTGGTAAAAACAAGGGGAATTTGAATGCCAGAGGTTGAGAGAAAAATAAGGGAAGAAGCGAAGAATCTTCTTGTTAATAAAAAAGTTGATTTTGTAATTGGATTTGAGGAAGGGACTTTACCTCTTAGAGTCTCACCTGTGTTTATTTACAAGGGAGATGATACAGAAAAGCTTATTTGGAACTCTTTTTGTGAGAATAATCTCGCTGTATATCTTCCTGAGATTGGTGATAAAAAGGTTGCTGTGGTTGCCAAGGGCTGTGATACTCGTTCTATAGTTGCTCTCATTGTGGAAGGACAAATTAAAAGAGAACAGATTGTGGTTATTGGTATCCCCTATCAGGGGATGATAGACAGAAGAAGAATAGAAAAAGAGGTAGAGGGTGAGATATTAGAGGTAAAGGAAAAAAATGATGAGATTTTAATTAAAGGAGATGTTTTTGAAAAAGTTTTTAAAAAAGAGGATTATCTTTATTCCTCCTGCAAGACCTGCAAGCACCGTAATCCAGTAATTTCGGATATTTTAATTGGTGAGGAGATAGAGGAGAGGACTCAGGTAGATGAATATGCCGAAGTTAATGAATATGAGAAAAAATCGGTTGATGAGAGATGGGACTATTTTAATAAGGAAGTAAATAAGTGTATCAGGTGCTATGCCTGCAGACAAGCTTGCCCTATGTGTTATTGTGAAGAGTGCTTTGTTGATAATTCTTATCCCAGGTGGATAGGAAAAGGATTGGATTCTTCTGATCTTGCTGTCTGGCATATTATAAGAGCTTATCATCAGGCTGGTAGGTGTGTTGATTGTGGGAGTTGCGAGAGAGCCTGTCCCATGGAGATAAACTTAAGGTTTTTGACTAAAAAAATTAACAAGGAAGTAAAGAATTACTTTAACTTCGAGACAGGATTGGATTCTGCTACTTCTCCTCCATTAGCTACTTTTAATGTAGAGGATAGGCAGGATTTTATCGACTCTGGAGAATAGATGATGAAGAAAATTAGTAAAAAAGATATGAATAGATTTATTAAATCTTTACTAGAAGATTATACTGTTTATGCACCGGTCAATACTGATGGTATTTTTTCCTTTAAACCAATTGATAATTTTCAGGGAATAGACCCAGATTATCAGAACTCAAAGAAACCACCCAAGGAGATATTTTTTCCTCAATCGGAGACAATGTTTGAATACGAAAAAGGGAAAGTAACCTCAGCTGAGAAAGTGAGTCGGAAGAGGATTTTGTTAGGTATCAGGCCCTGCGATGCGAAAGCAAATCTTCTTTTGGATAATGTTTTTGCAGGAGAAGATTATCAGGATGTCTACTACATAAATAAAAGAGAAAATACTACTATTATTGGTTTGGGTTGCAGAAAGCCTCTTTCTACCTGTTTTTGCACCTCATTTGGCGGTGGCCCTTTTTCTAAGGATGGTTTAGATATCCTCCTTATCGATATAGGTGATAAATACATTGTTGATGTAGTTACAGATAAAGGAAGAGAGATTTTAACTAACAAATTTACAGAAGCTTCAGAAGAAGAGCTAAAATTAGCAGAGAAGATTAAGAGAGAAGCTGAGGAGAGAATTAAATCTGAGGTTAAGATAGAGGGTGTTAAGGAAAAGCTTGATACGATGTTTGAGAGCTCGTTTTGGGATAAGTTATCTGAGAGATGTCTTGGATGCGCTGTTTGCACTTATCTTTGTCCTACCTGTCACTGTTTTGATATTGATGATGAGGCAAAAGATTCTCAGGGCAGGAGGGTTAGAAATTGGGATTCCTGTATGTTTCCTCTCTTTACCCTGCAAGCATCGGGACATAATCCAAGGCCAACAGGTAAGGAAAGAATGAGACAAAGAGTAATGCATAAATTCAATTATTTTATTGAAAATTATAAAAGAGCTGCATGTGCTGGTTGTGGAAGGTGCATTTTAAATTGTCCAGTCAACATCGATATTAGAAAAGTATTAAAAGAGATACTTACCGGGTAGGAGATTTTAAATGAGAAACCCGTATTTACCTATCCCAGTCAAAGTAAAGAAGACTTTTATAGAGTCTGAAGACCGAATGATAAAAACTTTAGATCTTCTCTTTTTAAACAAAGAAGATAAGGAAAATTTTGAGTTTATGCCGGGTCAGTTCTGCGAAATTTCTGTTTGGGGAAAAGGAGAGGCACCTTTTGGTATTGCTTCTTCCCCTCTCGAGAAAGATTCTTTGAAGTTTACTGTAAATAGAGCTGGCATTGTGACAACCGCCTTACATTATCTTAAGGAGAATGATGAGTTAGGGCTGAGGGGGCCTCTTGGAAACTCCTATCCTATTGAGCTCTTTAAAGGTAAGAGCGTTGTTATTGTAGGTGGTGGCTTTGCCTTTACTACTTTGAGAGCGCTCACGAAATATCTACTTGCCTGGAGGAAAGATTTTAAGGGCATTACCATAATATACGGAGCGAGAACTCCCGGAATGCTTTTGTATAAAGAGGAACTTAAGGAGTGGGAAAGAAGAGAAGATCTAAAGGTTTATATAACCGTTGATAAAGGTGACAAAAACTGGCAGGGGTTAGTTGGATTTGTTCCCACAGTTGTTGAGAAAAAAGCACCATCTCCAGAAGATGCTTATGCTGTTATCTGTGGTCCTCCAATTATGATAAAGTTTACTCTTCCCAAGCTTCTTGCTCTTGGATTTTCTCCAGAGAGGATTTATACATCATTGGAGATGAGAATGAAGTGTGGAATAGGTAAATGTGGAAGATGCAACATCGGCAGGTTTTATGTCTGCAAGGATGGTCCTGTATTTAATTATGCTCAGCTTGAAAAGTTGCCCGGGGAATATTAAAAAAAGGAGTTTAAAATGGAGGAAATTGAAGAGGATTTCTGGGGAAAAAGATGCAGGGAAGTTGTCAATGCTTTAAGGAAGAATAACTTTGAGGCAGAATATTTTACAAAAGCTTTAGAGGCGAAAGAGAAGATTATCTCACTCATTCCAGAGACCTCAACTGTTGCTCGATGTGGTTCTGTGACCCTTACTCGATTGAATATTTTTGAGGAGTTAGCGAAAAAGGGGTGCAGGGTTATTGACCCTTATGTTCCTGGCCTTTCTTTAAAGGAAGTTTTAAAAAGGAGAAGAGAGGTATTTTATTCAGATTTTCTTCTTTCCAGTAGCAATGCTATTACTTATGATGGTAAGATAGTGAATGTTGATGGAATAGGTAACAGGGTAGCAGGGATTATATTTGGGCCAAAGAGAGTGATTATACTTGCCGGGAAAAATAAGATCGTCCCCGATGTTGAGGCCGGAATTAAAAGGATTAAAGATATTGCTGCTCCTCTTAATGCTCGAAGATTAAAAAGGGATGTTCCCTGTCGTGTTCTGGATAGATGTCCCGGGGATTGCGATTCTTTAGAGAGGATATGTAATGTTACTGTAATTCTGGAAAAGAGACCCTCTGCATCCCGAATTACAGTCTTTTTAGTGGGAGAAGATTTGGGATTTTAAAGGAGGTTAATATGTCTAAGAAAAATTTTCCAAGAATGGTAAAGATTAGGCAAAAATTTGAAGCTCCGGCTGTTAAAGATGTTAAGAATGAACTCTCTAAAGAAGTAGCTAAATCTAAATTAAAGGAGAGAATAAAGCCGGGAGATAAAGTAGCTATTACTGCCGGAAGCAGAGGTATCTCTCATATTGCGGAAATTACTGCTGCTGTGGTAAAAGAGGTAAAAGGTTTGGGGGGAGAACCTTTTATAGTTCCTGCTATGGGTAGTCATGGAGGAGCCACCGCAGAAGGGCAGATAGCTGTGTTAAAGAGTTATGGGATTACCGAAAGCTTCATAGGTGCTCCTATACGCTCTTCTATGGAAGTTGTAAAAATAGGTAAGATAAGAGAAGATGTGCCTGTTTTAATGGATAAGATAGCATTTAACTCTGATGCTATTATAGTTGTCAATCGGGTTAAGCTCCATACATCTTTTAGAGGAGAAGTGGAGAGTGGGTTAATGAAGATGCTCTCCATTGGCTTAGGTAAACATGCCGGTGCCATCCTGGTTCATTCATTTGGTTCACGAGGTTTAAGGGAGATGGTTCCTCAGGCTGCTCGGGTTATGCTAAAAGAAGCTAATGTTGTTTTAGGAATAGCTATTTTAGAGAATGCTTATGAAGAGACGGCTAAAATTGCAAGTGTGGAACCGGAAGATTTTGAAAAAGTGGAACCTGGCCTTTTAAAAGAGTCTCGGGAGTTGATGCCTTCTCTTCCTTTTGATGAGCTCGATCTTTTAATAGTAGATGAAATAGGTAAAAATATAAGTGGAACAGGTATGGATACAAATATAATTGGGAGATTGATGATTAGAGGAGAAAAAGAGTTTGAAAAGCCTCAAATTGATAAGATAGTTGCTCTTGATGTAACTCCTGAATCTCATGGAAATGCGCAGGGCATGGGGTTGGCTGATATCACGGTAAAAAGATTGGTTGATAAGATAGATTACAAGGCTACCTATGCAAATGTTCTAACTTCCGGGTTTCTCAACAGGGCGAACATTCCTCCTACTTTTGGGACAGATAAAGAGGCTATAGCTACAGCTCTTGAGACTTTTAGAAGGATTGATCCTGCAAAAGCACGCGTGGTGAGAATAAAGAATACCCTTTTATTAGAAAAAGTTTATATTTCAGAAGTTCTTTTAAAAGAAGCTAAAGAAAGAGAAGATATTGTAATCATTGGTGAGATTAATGAGATGACATTTGACTCTAAAGGAAACCTAATGGGAGGAGATTATGTTTGAGGAACTAAAAGACATTGTCGGAAAAGAAAATTTTTCTGATAATCTGGTTGATAAGTATATATACGCCTCAGATGCTTCCATTCACCAGAGTTTACCTTCGGTTATAGTAAGACCAGGAAATTATGAAGAGATTCAAAAGATTATAAAGTATGCTAATAGAAAAAGGATTCCTGCAATTCCTCGGGGGGCAGGAACAGGGGAGGCAGGTAGCGCTGTCCCTATAGATGGTGGCATTGTCCTTGACCTTAAAAGGATGAATAGAATAAAAGAGATTCGCATAGGTGATCTACTCTGTAAAGTTGAACCAGGGGTAATTAATGATGAACTTAATAGAAAGCTTAAGGGGTTTGGATTTTTCTTCCCTCCCACTCCGGGAAGCGGGAGGGTATGCACTATAGGTGGAATGATTGCTAATAATGCCTCGGGGATGAGAGCTATAAAATATGGAGCTACCAGAGATTCTGTTTTAGGACTAAGGGTAGTTTTACCTCAAGGAGAACTTGTCTCCTTGGGTACACAAACAATTATTCACTCCTCCGGGTATCAGCTGGCAAGACTTATAGTGGGAAGTGAAGGAACCTTAGGAGTTATTGTGGAGGCAACGCTTCGCCTTAAACCTCTCCCTGAAAAGAGAGCGGTGGGAAGAGCTATGTTTTATAAGTTAGAGGATGCAAGTAAAGCTGTATCGGCTATAATTGCCAGAGGAATAGTCCCTTCAGCCCTTGAGATTTTAGATGGGATAGTGATTAAGTCGGTGAACAAAGTTTTTGAGATTGGTTTACCGGAGGCGGAAGCTATGATTCTTTTTGAGTGCGATGGAAATGAAGTTTCTATTGATTATGAGATAAGTAAGATAAGAAAGGTATGTCAGGAGTTTAGCTCTTTTAGTATAGATATAAGTGATGATCCTGAGGAGATGGAGAAGATATGGGAGGTTAGGAGCTCAGCTTTTCCGGCTACCAGTAGATACAAGGAGAATCTGGTGAGGGTTCCTTTGGCTGAGGATGTAGCTGTTCCCATATCCAGGCTTCCCGATTTAATCATTAACATTCATAAAATAGCTTCAAAAAATAACATTATTATAGGTACCTATGGTCATGCCGGGGAGGGATTGATTCATACAGCCTTCCTTATAAATCCAGAATTATCTGAACAATGGGAAAAAGCAAAAAAGGCTGCTTCTGAGATCTTTGCTCTCACTAAAAGTCTGGGGGGGACGACATCTGGTGAGCATGGAATAGGGATTTCAAAAGCTCCTTATTTTAAAAGGGAGAGAAAGAATGCACTTGATATGATGAGGAAAATAAAAAAGGCTCTGGACCCCAATAATATTTTGAATCCTCACAAACTTATGGATGGCCCTGAAGATTTTCTCAAAGCCACAAAGATTAGGTATAGGGTAAAGGAATAGAGTTATGGAAGCAAAAAATCTTGAAAAGTGGAAAAGGGAGATGGAGGTTTGTATAAGGTGTGGCTACTGTTTTGGGGATTGTCCACTCTATGATCAAATTGGATGGGAGAATGCGAGCGCCAGAGCAAAAATGATTCTTTCCTATGGTCTTTTAAGCAAAGATATTGAATATACAGATTCTATTTTAGAAAAGTTATTTCAATGCACTACCTGTGGGCAATGTGAGTTAAACTGTCCTGCTAAAGTGAAAATTCTTGATGTTATAAAGGCAACCAGAGAAGACCTCGTGGAGAATGGTCATTATTATCCTGCTCATAAATTGATGAGAGAAGCGGTGGAAAAGAACGGTAATGTTTATGGAGAAGAAAAAAAGGATAGAGAAAAAATCCAAAAAGGTGCAGAATATGCCCTTTTTGTTGGATGCGTGGGAACTTATAGAGAAGGAGAGAGCGTAAATAGAACGATAAAACTTTTAAAAAAGTTAGGAATCTCTTTTACCAGGTTCGATGAGGTATGCTGTGGTGGTGTCTTTTCTTATATAGGTTTGGATAATTATCAAGAAAATGTCCGACATAATAAAGAGGAGATTAAAAAAACAGGGGCAAAAAAATTATTAACTACCTGTCCTATGTGTTATAGGACATTTAAGAATAATCCAGAGTATAATGATTTGGGAGTTGAGGTAGTCCATATTGCTCAGCTTTTAAGCAGACTAAATATAGACGCGAAGACAGATGAGGTGGTTACCTACCATGATCCTTGTGATTTAGGAAGGCATTCAGGAATATATGAGGAGCCAAGAGAGATTATTAAGAAGTTTGCCCCTAATTTTGTAGAAATGGATAAGAATCGTGAAAATGCTTACTG
>JAYEHT010000076.1:0-3624 GCA_034659655.1 Candidatus Aerophobota bacterium
CTTAGTTAATTCTCATATTGGAAGAGCTTGGATTGCTATCAGGGAAAATGAGGATCTAGCTGAATCTGTGGGTATTAAGGCTTATGCTTACAAGATAATGGCTTTTGCTATCAGTGCTTTTATAGTTGGTTTAACAGGAAGTTTCTATGCTCATTATGTTACTTTTATAAGTCCGGAAATGTTCAATTTTTTCTATGTTATTAATATGTTAGTTATATTGATTGCAGGAGGAAAGGGTACAATAATGGGGCCAATTATTGGTGCTCTCATTTTTACTGCCTTACCAGAATATCTTCGTGGAGCACAAGCATACCGGATGCCTGTATATGCTGTTATCCTTTTGGTAGTAGTTATCTTTATGCCTAAGGGTATAGTGCCTATGGTGGGCAACATCGCTCCCCGCTTTATGAAAAAGATCCGGAGGTAAAATTTGTCACTCTTAAAAATTGGACATCTAACTAAGAAATTTGGCGGTTTAGTTGCGGTTAATGAGGTTAATTTTCATATAGAACAAGGGGAAATCATAAGCTTAATCGGTCCTAATGGTGCTGGTAAAACTACTATTCTTAATATTATAACAGGTTTTTATCTCCCTACCAACGGGAAGATTTTTTTTAAGGGAAAGGAAATTATTGGTCTTAGACCATATGAAATTGCAAGAGAAGGAATAATCAGAACATTTCAACGCACCCATGTTTTCCCAGAAGTAAGCATTTTAGAAAATGTTTTGGTGGGTTACCACTCTAAAATAAAGAGCAGTTTCTGGAGTGTATTATTCAATACAAAATATCATAAGGAAGAGGAGAGAAATGTCAGAGAAAAAGCCCAGAGAATATTAGATTTTTTAGATCTGTCACATAAGAAAGATGAACTCGCCAAGAATCTTCCTTACGGTGAGCAACGGTTGATTGAAATAGCTGTAGCTTTGATGGGAGCCCCTGATTTATTACTTGTAGACGAGCCAGCGACTGGAATGAACCCAGAGGAGACCAAAAGGCTAACTAAAGTGATTGGTAAAATTCGTGATAATGGTGTTACAATCTTGCTCATCGAGCATGATATGAAGGTTGTAATGGACGTCTCAGATAGAATAATAGTCCTTGATAGCGGGAGAAAAATTATAGAGGGACTGCCGGAAGAAATTAAAAGTAATGAACGCGTTATCGAAGCATATTTGGGGAGAGAGGATATTTTATGATCAAGATAAAAAATGTAGATGCTTACTATGGAAATATTCAGGCTTTATATGGTATATCTTTAGAAATTGCTGAAGGTGAGGTTGTTGCTTTAATAGGATCAAATGGGGCTGGTAAAACAACTACGCTTAAGGCTATATCAGGTTTGGTTTCTGTACGAAGAGGGAAGATAGAATTTTTTAATGAAAGATTAGACATACTCTCCCCCGATACTATTGTAAAAAAGGGTATCTCGCATTGCCCAGAGGGAAGAAAGATCTGGCCCGATTTAACAGTGTTAGAAAATCTAAAAATGGGCGCTTATACACGCCGGGACAGAAGCGAAATAAAAAAAGATCTTACACGAATATTTAGTCAGTTTCCTATACTGAAGGAAAGAAAAAAACAGTTAGCCGGAACGCTTAGCGGTGGAGAACAGCAAATGCTAGTCATCGGACGATGTCTAATGTCTAGACCGAAATTGATTTTATTAGATGAACCATCGTTAGGATTAGCCCCTCTTATCGTAGTAAGAGTCGCCGGGATTATAAAAGACATCAACAAACAAGGGATAACCATTCTTTTGGTTGAGCAAAACGCCAACCTCGCTTTAAAAATAGCGGATAGAGGTTATGTCTTAGAGACTGGTAAGACTGTTTTATCAGGCAATGCACGGGATCTTTTACAGAATGAACATGTTAGGAAAGCTTATTTAGGGAAATGATATTGAGTATGGAGGTTAAATATGTATAAAACAAAGAATCTTTTACGAGTAGGTCTGATACAAATGGACCCTGTGTTAAAGAAAAGGGCAGAGAGGGAAGATAAGAAGGTTAATTTAGGGAAAGCGTTGAGGTTGATTAATCAAGCTGCAAAGGAAAGTCCGGATATAGTTTGTTTTCCTGAGTTTGCTTTTACTGGACCAGCTTCTACCGTGTTAAGCATAGAAGAGATTTCGGAGACAATTCCCGGGCCCATTACAGAAGCATTGGGTAAAAAGGCGAGAGAGTATAGCCTATATATTGTAGCTAATCTTTTAGAAAGAGATGAAGATAGGCATTTTAACTCAAACGTCATAATTTCTCCTAAAGGGGAGATTATTGGACGATATAGAAAAGTACATCTTTATCCACCTGAACAATTTCTCACCCTTGGGAGTAGATTCCTTGTCTGCGAAACAGAATTTGGGAAGATAGGTATGCTGATTTGTTATGATATTGCTTTTCCTGAATCAGCTAGAATTTTAGCTTTGAAAGGAGCTAAGATAGTCTTTTGTCCTACTATGGGTCCAGCCTGGTTATTGGAATTTTTCAAGAGGTGTGCGCAAGCCAGAGCCATTGAAAATCAAATATATCTTGTTGTGGTAAATGTAGTAGGAACTCATCCTGGCACAGGGGAAAAAATAATAGGTAAAAGTTTTGTAGCTTACCCCACTGGGGAGATTACCGAGTTGGGGGAGGAAGAGCAAATATTTATGGTCACTATAGACTTTAAGGAAATAGAAAATATCAAGAAGCGCTGGTGGCCTCTAAAGGATAGACATCCGGAGACTTACGCAGAGATAGTAAAGTTATAAGGGGTTAAATCAGATGCCAAAGAAGAATTTACTATTTGAATTAAGCTGGCTGGAGATTAAGGAACTAACCAAAAGAGTACAAACGATCATTATGCCTATTGGTTCCGTAGAAGAAGAAGGACCGCATTTACCTGTTGGAGTGGATTCTATTATATCTTCTGAAATAGCAAAAAGGATAGCTGAAAATACAAATACTTTAGTAGCTCCTTTAATGCCGCTTGGATATTCAGATTGGCATATGGGTTTTACTGGTACAATTACTTTAAGCTTTGATACCTTACTGCAAATGTTAAGAGATGTATTAGCAAGTTTGATTAAAAATGGATTTAAAAAATTTATGTTTTTGAATGCTCATGATGGAAATGATGCTGCCATTCGATTTACAGCTCATGAGATGAGAAAAAAACACTCAGTTCTTGTCTCTGCAATAAATTTGTGGAGGTTGTCAAAAGACATGATAAAAGATATTCCAGAGATAGAAGAAAAAGATTTTCTTCATGGTGGTGAAATTATGACTTCAGTAATGTTAGCTTTACGGCCTGATTTGGTAGATATGAATAAAGCACAGACTGAATATGCATATGTTAATTCAGGTTCTAGTAATTTTATACAAAAAGATTCCGATGTAGTTCAGTTTAAAGACTATTGCATGAATGTTTTTCGGTTATCTCACGAGGTTACAAAATCTGGTGTAATGGGAAATCCCATGAAAGCTACTCGAGAAAAAGGGGAAAAAATTGTGGATAAATGGGTAAGTTATCTTAGTGAATCTGTAAAAGAGTTTAAAAAGATTTCTGTTAAAATTTTGTAGAAATTAAGGGGGAATATTATGACACTCAAAAAAAGTAAAAATGCGTTTTCATTTAAAAGTAA
>JAYEHT010000077.1:0-3621 GCA_034659655.1 Candidatus Aerophobota bacterium
AATCTAAATTTAGCCAATTTCTTTTTCTGTCTCGGCAATTAGCTCATCAATACTTTTAACTTTCCCCTCCAAGGATTCCTTATAAGCTTGCTCAATCTTTTTCTTAAACTTAGGATGATTCAATAAAATATAATCCTCAATTTCATCTTCAGTAATTCGATGAATAACAGCACGGGGTTTCCCTCGATAAGTGATAAAAACATGTTCGCCCTTATCTGTCTTTTGTAAGATCTTGGTGGTATTTAATCTAAGTTCTCTTGTATTAATAAAAGCCATTGTTAGCCTCCTTTCTCAAAAATTTGTTTTCTTTTTGTATTACATTATAATTTGAATTTTCAATTTGTCAAGCTTTTCTACATTGCAGAGAATAAGAATGGTCCAGATTCTTGCCTGGATGGAATTTAAGCTTCTTCCGGCAAAATCTCTTAAGCTCCATCTTTGTGATAGGTACCTTATTCCTTGATTTTCAATGGTCCACCTATCTTTGTAGAGCTTGTAGATTTTAAAAGGATCTTCTTCAGCATCTAAAGTGGTAACATAAATCCTTCTTCTCATCCTTCTCTTTGGTCGAAAAAGTGAATCTTCTAATTTTTCTGCGACGGAGGGGAAAAGTCCCGAGATATTCTTGACCTCCTTAAATTTAGAAGTAAGATAAACTCGGATAAATTATAGAGGTTAAAGATGAAAATAATCAGTATAAATCCTATTCATCCAGAAAAGGATAAAATTAAAGAAGCGACAAAATGGATTAAGAGAGGAAAAATAGCAGCCTTTCCCACAGATACAGTTTACGGACTGGGTGTAGATGCAGAAAATAAAGAAGCAATAAATAAATTATACAGATTAAAAAAAAGACCTAAGAATAAGCCTTTTGTGCTATTTATTATAGAAAAAGAGGAGGCTCTCCGCTTCGCTAAAACCATCCCTCTTTCTGCTCAAAAATTAATAAATGAATTCTGGCCCGGGCCTTTAACCTTAATCTTTCAAGCAAATATATCTTGCCCTCCTGATTTAATAAGCAAAGAGGGAAAAATTGGCATAAGATTTCCCTCCCATTCCATTCCCCAAAAAATAATAAGAGAAGGAAAAATTCTATTAGCTACTACCAGTGCCAATCCTTCTAGAGAAGCTAATTCTTTAAAAATAGAGGAGATAAGCAAAAGCATAAGAGAAAAGATAGATTTAATTATAGATGGGGGAAGTGCCTTATTAGGAGAAGCATCCACTATAGTAGATACTACATCTTCTCCTCCTCGTTTAATAAGAGAAGGATGGATAAGCAGAGAAGAGATAGGAAAAGTATGCAAAAAAGAAGGAAACATTCTCTTTGTCTGCACAGGTAATACCTGTCGAAGCCCTATGGCGGAAAGAATTTTTAAAAAGATCTGGTTGGGAGAAAAAGTTAAAGTCTGCTCAGCAGGAACGTCTACTTTAAGAGACTCAGGAGCAAGCAAATTAGCTATAAAGGTGATGGAAGAAAAGGGGGTAAATCTTTCTTCACACCGGAGCGCCCCTTTGAATATGAAACTCATCCAGGAAGCTGATTTAATATTGGTAATGGAGAATAAACACAAAAGAAAAATCTTAGAACTTTCTCCTCTTTTAAAAGGAAAAGTATTTTTACTTAAGAAATTTGCTCAAGGGTTAGATGAAGAGTTTCCCGACCCTATAGGAGAAGCTGAGGAGAGTTATGAAGAATGCGCTCAACAAATGGAAGAAACTATAGAAAGAGTAATAAAAAAATTGGGAGGATAACGGACTTCTCCTAAAAGATTCATAATATCTTCTGAAGCTCATCCAGGCTTCTAATTATGCATTCTCCTTCTATTCTCTTTTCATTTTTACGGTCTAAGAAAACAGTATTAATCTCTGCTTTTTTAGGGGATAAATAATCAGCCTTCCATTGGTCGCCGATATGAAGAAGCTGAACAGGAGAAATTTGTAACTTCTGACATATTTTCAGATAACCTTGAGGACTCTTCAAATCTTTAAAATCAGATATGGTAGAAAAAGTAGATTTAAAATAATTACCTATTTTTCTTAATTTAGGGACTAAAAATTCAGAGGGCATCATAGTTATGATAATCAAAGAGTACTTTTCTTTTAATTTTTCCAATACAGAAGGAACCTCAGGATAAACCTCTATCCGAGATTCATACTTAGAAATAATCTCATCTACTTGAACATCCAGGTGAAAGTGGCTAATCCAAAAATCCATACTATACCAGCGAAGGTCATTTTCCCCTACTCTCTTATACTCTTCTATTATCATTTTTTCTGCCTTCTCAAGACTTGTTCCCCTCTTTCGGGCATAAAGAGAGGGAATCTCTTTCTGCCAGATTAAATCATTAAAATTCTCTTTTACTAAAGTACCATCTACATCAAAAGAGACAATTTTTATCCCGTTTAAAGAGTTCATTTATTTACCTCAGGTAATCCAGATAAATCTACAAACCAATTTAAATACTATTAACAAAATGTCAAGAATATCTCGGGACTTTTCCCTCACCGCCAGAGTATATCCGCTTTAAATTACTCTGCTCATCTCCTCTTTTCGGGGAAAAATTAATTCATCTTGAGGGGGCAATGCTTCACATTTCCCCCTCAACGCTACGCTGCTCCCCCCAAATTCAAAAGCAGGCAGAGCAGGTCGCTTTGCTCCTCAAACAGCAAGTCTTTCTCCCTTTCCTCAACTCGGAGACTCGTTAAGGTAGCTCCTATAAGGCTCCTTCGGGGAAAGTCCCTCGATACCTATATAAATCCCTGAACTAATACTTCCTTATAATGATCAAGGGAATGGGATAATGGGTGAATGAGCGTTAGCATCTATCTTTTCCTCATCTACTCATCTACCCGTCTACTCATTCACATCTATTATTGACAAAGGAAAAGGGTTGTATAAAATAGAAAAAGAGAGCAGTAATATTTTTATCTTTTTAAACCTATAGAGAGGCAAAGATGGAACCCTCAGAGAATAGATTATTTAAGGAAAGGAAAGAAAAACTTAAAGAATGGATAGATAAGGGAGAAAATCCTTATTTACAAAGATTTACTCCTCAATCCCTCGGAGAAATAGTAAAAAATCACCAAAAGTTAAAAGCGGGTGAAAAAACGGATGAAGAGGTTTCTCCTGGAGGAAGAGTTATTGCTCGACGGGGACATGGAAAAGCAATTTTTGCCGATATAGTTAATCGGGAGGGCAAGCTCCAGGTCTATGCTCGCAAAGAAAATTTAAAGGAAAAATACTCTCTTTTCCAAAAATTGGATGTGGGAGATATTATCGGAGTGAAAGGAAAAGTATTTAAGACAAAGACGGGTGAGTTAACTATTGATGTTCTCTATTTTACCTTATTGTCTAAATCCCTTCGCCCACTTCCTGAAAAATGGCATGGGCTTCAGGATATAGAACTACGGTATAGAAAACGTTACCTTGACCTTCTCTTTAACCCCTGCACAAGGGAAACCTTTGTTTTAAGAGCAAGAATAATTAAATCTATGAGGGATTTTTTGGATAGAAAAGGTTTCTTAGAAGTGGAAACGCCTATACTGCAACCTATTGCCGGAGGAGCCACAGCTCGGCCTTTTAAAACACATCATCAAGCTCTAAATAAGGACTTCTAT
>JAYEHT010000078.1:0-3563 GCA_034659655.1 Candidatus Aerophobota bacterium
GAATTTTGGGATTGGACGGAAAGAAAAAGATGGGTAAATCTTATGAGAACTACATTGCTTTAACTGATAAGCCTGAGGTCATCTTAAAAAAGACTCAAAAAATGTTTACAGACCCCGAAAAGATATATACAGGAGACCCCGGTCATCCTGAAGAGTGCAATGTATATAAGTATCATAAATTATTTGGAGGCTCTTCAGGAGAAGACCTGGAGAAAATTTTTCAGGATTGTAAAAGTGGAAAACTTCTTTGCACATCCTGTAAAAAGAATTTAGGGGCGGTATTAATCGAGCAGCTTGCTCCTTTTCGTCAAAAAGAGAAAGAGCTTAGAAAAGAAGAGGGGATTCTTCAAAAAATTCTCAAAGAAGGAGAAGAAAAAGCTATATCGGTAGCCTCTTCTACTTTGAGGCAGGCAAAGGAAGCTATGAAAATCTAATTTCATTTCTTTGTAGTTGGCAGTCTCGGGTAGCTGAAGGTTTTACTTACCCTATTTTTTGACAGAGAAATTGAAAGTTCACCTAATTAAGATTTAGTAAGTGTTTCAGAGGGAGTCAAAACAAAATTGACTTCCTTTTTCTTTTTTGCTATAATCCTATATGTATATATAATATATAAATATAGGATAGCTAATAATGGTGGACAGAAAAGCTTTAAGCGAGCTTCGCCAGGAAATAGTTTGGTTAAGGGAAGACCGGAAAAGATTAGAAGATTCACTTTTCAGGCCAAGGAAAATGATCAGAGCCTCCATAGTATTTTTACCAAATTATTGTGGTAAAAAAGATTGTAGATGCAAAAAGGGATTCCCTCATGGCCCATATCCTTATCTTTCAGAAAGAAGGAAAGGAAAAACCAGAATGACCTATGTAAAAAGAGATGATCTTCCCGATATAAAAGGAAAAGCCAAAGAATATGCCAGATTCCAGCATGGACTTGCTCGTCTTACCAAGATTAATCAGAAAATAAGATTCCTTTTAGAGAAGATAAGAGATTTAAATTGTCAGGATGTGGATGAATACAGGAGAAAAGAGTAATGGGAAAAAAGGCATCTAAAAAAGGATAGGAGAAAAATGAGAGAAGCTCTCAAGGTATGGCTCAGGAACGAGAAAAAGATAGAGGAAGCTATAATTAACGGAGAAAAAGTTGAAGCAGTAGAAAGTGATTTTGGAGCTAATGAGTTTGTCATTGACTTTCTTAAAGAGACAGGTTTCTGGGATATCATAACCGGCATGAAGCCTAAGATGGGGAAGAACAATGGATACTCCTCAGATATCATCTTAGGCGCTCTCATCATGAAGGAACTTTTGGCTATAGGCAAGCTATCGGGAGCGGGCAAGATTCTTGAGGATGGTAAACTCATGGCTGATACTGGCTTTAACATCGAAAAAATCAAGAAAGCTGAAGAAAAGGAAAAGGGGGTAATAGATCTGGGGACCTTAAGGAACCACCTAAAGAAAATTCCTCAGGATGAATCAGATAGAGCCTTCTATAAACATATTAGGTTCTTAAGGGAGAAAAGATGGATCAGAGGTCACCAATATGTTGCTGATGCAGTGGAACTAGAAGTTCCTTATGGGGAGACTTTTGAAGGAATGGGAGAGGTATGGGATAAAAGAGAGAAAAGATATAAATACGGCTACAAGCTCGAGCTTTTGATGAATGTTACCACCACGGGGAGACTGCGCTTTGTCGGGGCAGCCTTAGGTCCGATAAATAGTGGTGAGAGGGCTCTTCTCGCCCATATCTTTAAAGATATAGAAAAATATCTGGGTAAGGGTAAGGTAGACGAGATAATAGATAGTCTTACCCTGGATAGAGGCTATTGGGGAGGACACTTTTTATGGGAATTAAAACATAGGTGGGGCGTAGACTTTGTCACCCTGGCGAGAGACGATGACCTTGATTTTGTCAAACATGTGGAGTACTACTTAAGAGGAGTAGAGCCAACCTTCAAGGAAAGATGGATAACTGTTAAGAAAAGAGGGAAAAAAGAGAAAAAGAAAATAAGAATATGTGGCATCAATGGACTTTACCTAAGAAGATACTCTAAGGAGGGAAAAGAAAAGGACTTGGGTAAAGTTAATACTGTTATTGTCTATGATGAGCATAATGGAAGAGAAAGAAGAAGGATCTATGTTACCACCTTAAATGCCGAAGATGACCCTTTTAAGATTTATAAGCTCTACAAAGATAGATGGACCATTGAGAATCAGGGAATTAGGTATCTATCCCAGAGATGGAACTTGAGAGATTTGGCTGGAAGAAGCCTAAATTCTATCCAGGCAAGAATCTGGATTATTCTTATGCTCTACAATGCCATGAAAATCTTAGAGATGAAATACGAGAATAAAATGGAGAAACTAAAGGATAAAATGAGAGAAAAAGGGGAAAGGTCTTATCTTTCCGGCTGTGCTCTTATAGTCTATGGAAGAGATAAATATTATGGTATTTTCAGTGGGGTGAATTATGCTAATCTGATAGCTGAACGCACTGCTAGAACTGTTGCCAAAGCTACTGCCAGTTCTACCGCTCAAGAAATCGCCGAAGAACTGGAGAAAATGTTAGTTGAAAAGGCCTCAAAGAAAAAAATAGCTGAGTTTATAAAAAGATTAAGGAAAGAGTAGTTTCTCTCTTGCTTTACTGCCAAATTCAAGAGATTATTCGCCCACCATAGGGAAGGTATTGCTTTTTCTTGCCATTCGCTCGGTAACTGTCCAATGCCGGATAAATTCTTCCCCATTCTTGCCATTTTCCAATTAAAAAATCCTTGATCTTCTTTGAAATACTGCTTGGTTTATTTTAAAGTTTCAAGGTCTTCCTGTATAATTACTTTACACTTCTTATTTGACAAACTCTCCTTTATTGATTATTATTCTATATGGAGTACAAGAAGATGAGAAATTTTAGGTTTATATCCATCAAGGAAAAGATTCTTATAATCTCTCAGGTAATAGTCGGGGAAAAGATTCAACCTATTGCTAAAAAGTATAAGGTAAGTAGACCTTCTATTTATGTCTGGAGGAAAAGAGCTTTAGGTTCATTAGAGCAAGCACTAAAACCAGATAAAAGGGGACCCAAATTCAAAAAGGGTAAAGTGAATGCAAAAGATAAGGTCATTGAAGAACAAAAAGAGAAAATAGGTAAGCTAAACGATATCATCAGCGAGAAAGAAAAACAGATTAAAAATTTGAGAAATAAAATAGCTCTTCAGAAAAATAGTCTTTCCCGTCCTTCAAAGTGTCCCCACTGTGGGTTTGAGAAGATATACAAAAATGGCACCTATAAGATAAAGCCAGAGAAATTATTTGAGCAGCTTAAAAAAGGCAAAGAAATAGAGATAATAACCCAGCAGTTCATCTGTCCTTACTGCAGAAGCTCTGTCTATAGAGAAAAGGAAAAGAGAAAAATAATTATTTTTTAATATCCACTCTGCTACAGGATTTCCCCCCAAGGAATTTTCAGACTAAACAAACTCCTCATAGTGTAAAATAATTACGAATTTTTAGGAGTACGTTCACGCCAGAAGGGATAATATCTCTTTTATTTTTCCTGAAAATACCTTTGGGTC